>CACZPB010000125.1 GCA_902782905.1 uncultured bacterium | reverse complement strand
GAGTGAGCAAGTGATTAAGTGAGTATAAAATTTATTATCACCACACAGGATTCCCTGGAGGACTAAAATCAGCTTCTGTAAAAGAAGTTAGAGAAAAAGATGCTACAAAGTTGATTGAAAAGGCTGTTAAAGGAATGCTTCAACACAATACTTTGGGCGATACTCAGTTTACTAAGTTAAAAGTTTACACAGGTTCAGAGCATCCTCATGCTGCTCAAAAGCCAATTTTATTAGAAAAGGAGGCTAAATAATGGCAGATTCTAAAGAAATTATGGCAACAGGCAGAAGAAAATGCGCTATAGCTGTTGTTAAGCTTGTAAAAGGAAAAGGCAGAATTTTTGTTAACGGCAAAAAATTGGCTGATTATATCGGCAACATGCCATCAGTAGAAATGATGATTTATAGACCGCTCGTTCTAACTGAGAACCAAGACAAATATGATGTAAGAGTAAAAGCTGTAGGCGGCGGTATTGTTGCACAGGCAGCGGCTATCAGACATGGTATTTCAAGAGCGTTACTCAAATCTAACGAAGAATACAAAAATGTTCTTAAGGCAGAAGGTCTGTTGACTCGTGATGCTAGAGTTAAAGAACGTAAGAAATACGGTAGAAAAAGAGCTCGTAAGAGATTCCAATTCTCAAAACGTTAGGGGTAAATGTAGGGGTAGATACATACGTTTATTACATAAGCCTCAACAAAAAACAAAAAAAGAACTCCGCAAGGGGTTCTTTTTTTTAGTCTTCAGTAAATTCTATTCCCTTTGTCATACTTTCATAGGAAACACCAAGAGCAGTAGCTATTTTGATGTATTGAGGTATTTTCAGACCGGAATATTCTCCTGCTTCGAATTTTTTCAGGGTTTTAATATCAATTTTTGTTTTTTCAGCTACCTCTTGCAATGTCATGTTCTTTGCAAATCTAATGTCATGCATATTTTTGCCAAGAATATCTAAAACATTTCGTTTGTGCATATAAAATCCTCATATAATATGGACTAACAGGTCGAATTTACATCTTAATAATATGGAATAATAGACCATATGTCAAGATTAAAAATTTTAGGAATTAATATAAAGAAATATAGAAAAGCAAAAGGCTATAGGCAGTTAGATTTAGCTGAAGCAATAGGTGTGTCAGAAGATTATATTTGTCGTGTTGAGAATGGCTTGAAATTTTTGAGTCTTAGACGTTTATTCAAGCTGGCCGATGTTTTGGACGTTAAAGTGTCAGATTTAGTAGATTTTGACTAACTTAGCAGGATGTTTTGAACGCTTTTTGTTTCACTCCTTAATATTGATATGAAAAACATTTCATATAAAAATTTTATAAAGTTTTTGCAAATTCTATTGCAATCTTGAAAAAAATATTGTATAAAATAAAAAGTAAAAAATCGTGTAAGACAATAGATAAGAGGGTTATAGAAGTATGAATGAATATATAACACGTGTACTGAATGATGTTGAGAAGAAAAATGCTTGCGAACCTGAGTATTTACAGGCAGTAAAAGAAGTTTTGTGTTCGGTTGAACATTTAGTTGACAAACATCCTGAGTACGAAAAATTGGCGATTTTAGAGAGAATGGTTGAGCCGGAGAGAATTATATCATTCAGAGTACCTTGGATTAATGACAATGGTGAAGTTATTGTAAACAGAGGATTCAGAGTACAATTCAGCTCTCTTATCGGTCCTTATAAAGGCGGTTTAAGATTTCACCCTACAGTTAACCAAAGTATTATGAAGTTTTTAGGGTTTGAGCAGATATTCAAAAATGCCCTCACAGGTTTGCCTATAGGTGGCGGTAAAGGCGGAAGCGACTTTGACCCTAAAGGAAAATCAGATTGCGAAATTATGAGATTTTGTCAAAGCTTTATGACAGAGCTATACAGACACATTGGTCATGACGTTGATGTTCCGGCCGGTGATATTGGTGTTGGCGGCAGAGAGGTCGGGTACTTGTTCGGTCAATATAAAAGGATTAAGGATGCTTATGAAGGCGGAGTTTTGACAGGCAAGTCTGTTTGCTATGGCGGTTCTTTAGGAAGAACAGAGGCAACAGGGTTTGGTTTGGTATTTTTTACTCGCGAAATGCTTAAAACTAAAGGTGAAAGCTTCAACGGTAAAACGGTTACCATATCAGGCTCCGGCAATGTTGCTATTTATGCTTGCCAAAAAGCTCAGGAATACGGTGCAAAGGTTGTTGCAATGTCTGATTCAAACGGATGTATTTATGACAAAAACGGTATTGATTTAGCATTGATAAAAGATATTAAAGAAGTTAAGCGCGGAAGGATTAAGGATTATTTGAATACTCATCCGGATGCAGAATATATGGAAAGAGTCAATGAGGATTCACCGATTTGGACAATAAAGACAGATATAGCGCTTCCTTGTGCTACTCAAAACGAGCTAACGCTAAATTCAGCTAAAAAGCTTGTAGAAAATGGTGTTATAGCAGTTGCGGAGGGTGCTAATATGCCTTGTACACAAGAAGCCACTGATTATTTGTTGGAAAAAGGCATTCTTGTAGGGCCGGCAAAAGCTGCAAATGCAGGCGGAGTTGCTACTTCTGCAATAGAGATGTCTCAAAACAGTATGAGATATTATTATACATTTGATGAAGTTATCGAAAAGCTTGACAGAATTATGGTAAATATTTTTAATGCTTGTAAAGATAATGCTGAAAAATACGGCTGTGCAGGAAATTATGTAGCCGGAGCAAACTTGGCAGCATTTGAAAAGTTAGCTGAAGCAATGAAATGTCAAGGTGTGGTGTAGTTTCCCATCCAAACAGATGATTTTTTGGCACAAAATAAAAAATCCTGCTATAATAGTGAAGGATATTAATATCCTTTAATAAGATAGTGGAGAAAATTATGGCTGAGAATGAAAGACCTGAAGAAGGGAAAAAGAACCAAGATATAACAAAGTTTTTAATAATGACAATTGCGACGATTGTTATAATGTTCGTTGTGTTTGCAGGCGTCAATTATATAGTGATGGAGAATTTAATTTCTCAAAAAATAGCGTCAATATCAGTTCAAAATGAAGAATTAGAGGAAAGTGAAGACAGCGATGAAATCCAAAAGGGAATAATTGTCGATTTGGGAGATTTCATACTAAATCTTTGCGATGAAAACGCTAAAAAATATTTGAAAGTTAATGTAGCTATAGAAGTATCAAAGAAAGATACAGATTTCCCGACAGAGGAAGCTCCTGCAAAGGGCGGACACGGTCATGGCGAAGAAGCCTCGGCGCCTGCTGATCCGATGGCAGCTATTCAGGCAGAGATGAATCAGTACAAGCCTGCAATAAGAGATGCAGTAATTACCAATCTTTCCAGCAAGACTTCTACCGAGTTATCAACAGCCGCAGGAAAAGAGCTTGCGAAAGAGCAAATAGCTAATGATATAAATTCAATTTTAGGTGGAGAGAGAGAAGTCCTTAGAGTAAGCTTTGGACAATTTATTATTCAATAGGGAATAAATGGCAGATACAGAACAAGAAAAAATTATGTTTAATACAGATTCCGATGTAGATTATTCGGATGCGGAACACAAAAGTTATAAGTTGTATAACTTCCGTCGTCCTGATAAATTTTCAAAGGACAATTTGAGAGCCTTAAGAGATATTCACAGAGAATTCTCAAAGGCAATCTCTCTTGTTTTAAGCGGTTATTTGCGCATGAGAGTAGAGATAGAAATTGTTTCTGTGGATCAACTTACTTATGAGGAATTTATTCGTTCAATGCCTTCGCCGATAAGTGTCGGTGTGTTTGAATTTGAACCTTTAACAGGTCAAATTCTTTTGGGAATAAGTTTTGAAGTTATTTCTTGCATAGTAAACAGAATGCTTGGAGGTACGGGTTCCATTGATCCGCAATCAAGAGAACTTACGGATATTGAAAAAGCTCTTGCAAAAAAAGTTATCAATATTATCATAAAATCGCTTGAGGATTCTTGGAACACAATTATTCCGGTAACTGGCAAGTTTATAAGTCTTGATGACAATTATCAATCCATACAAGTTGCAACTGCGGGTGAAATTGTGGCTCTTTTAACTTTTGAAGTTCAAATTTCAGGAAAACATTTTGGTTTATTCAGTATATGTTTCCCGTATCCGGTGTTAGAGACTGTTTTGGGGCATTTGAGCACTCAACATATATTCCAAACGAAGGGGCTGGTTGCTTCTAATGATGAGCGAATGAAAATGATTTCCAAAATTAATTCTTCAACCGTTGATCTGAGGGTACAATTTGGTACTTGCAGCATAACGATGGACGACTTTTTACAGCTTTCGGAAGGTGATATTATCAAACTTGACAACAAAGTTGAAGATGATTTGATTGTAAAAGTTAATGGTGAGAAGAAGTTCTTTGCTCGTCCCGGAACAATCAAAGACAAAATTTGTGTTAAAATAACAGATGTATACGATGAAATGCACGAACTTTTAAGAAATTATTTCTAGAGAGGGGTTTAGATGTTAGAAGATGACGATATGAAGGATATAAATCCTGAAGAAAATATTGAGGATAAATTGGGCAAGAGTGAAGAAACTCCTGCAAAGGAGACTGCTTTTGAACCTGAAAAAATTTCACATACTGCCGAACACGAAGATGATAAGACTGTTACAGTACAGCCTGTTCAATTTGCATCTTTTGAAGATTTAGACCAGGTTCAAGGACCACAGAATCAAAATTTGAACATTCTTTTGGATGTAAAACTTCAATTATCAGTGGAGCTGGGTAAAACAGATTTGCCGATAAAGAAAGTTCTTGAACTCACTAAGGGGTCAATCGTAACCTTGAATAAAGCAGCAGGTGAACCTGTAGAGCTATATGCAAACGGCAAGCTTATTGCGTATGGTGAGGTTGTTGTAATAGAAGATAGTTTTGGTTTAAGAATTACTCATATTACTGACCCTGTAAAACGTTTAAATACCATTAACAGTGGAAATAAAGAAGAATAAATTATTATTAAAAAGGCGCCGAGGGAAAACCTCGGCGCCTTTTTTATGATTAATTTTGTTTAACTCTTTTTAGCCACTGTTCAACCCTTCTGTACCATTTTAATTTCTTTTGGAACAATGTTTCATATCCTTTAAAGTTTGCGTTACTTATATCGTTAATTTGTTTGTCACAGAGTTGTTCAAGCTTTTCTCCCAAAAACTTGGTGTACTCTTTTCTGTCGGGCCTGTCGTCATTTAATTCAATAATATCCCCAAATTCTACAAATACTTCAGGTCTATTGTCACGCAGGAAGTAATAATTTACTGCAACCGGCATAAGAGCCACTTTGCCATATTTTTTAACAGCTTTTTCCGCAATATATGTCATACCTGTTTGGAGTTCGAGTGGTCTGTGGTTTGGCGGTTTAATTATTCCCTCCGGGAATATGTATAATATATTATTCGGGTCGCCCATTTGTTCAACTGCATATTTTAGAGAAATCATTGATGCTTGAGGAGACTTTTTGTTTACACTGAATGCGCCTCCGCGTCTTATCAGAGGGAATCGGTTAAGTTCTTCAATCATAATGCGTATTTCTTTCTTAAAAATTCTGTTACAAATGTTGTAACCTATGATTCCGTCCCACCAATTGTGATGTGGAGCAAATAGGATAATTGGTGTATTTGGATCCTTTTTATAGAAATTTTCGGCGCCTTTATATCGAAATGCAAAAAATCTGGTTTCCAACATTCCGTAAAAATACCTATCACCTACCCATAACCAAAAAGGTGTGGTGCCTGACGGGCAGAATTTCTCGTCTTTATTTCGGAGTTTTGTGGGTGGAACTTTGCAATATAATTCATCAAGATTTGAAAAATTATTTGTCATTCTGTATATTTTTTAACCTTTCTTCTATTTCAAATAATTGATTTTATATCCTTCGTCTATTACTCTGGCTGTGCATGCTTCGCTATTCCAAGTGCTTTCCGGATGATTACCCGAGCAATCGGTTTTCCATGTCGGAGTATTATTAAGCTTGTTTAGGGCTTCACTTCCGTACGGTACTAGTCTTCCGTGTTCAGAGAGCGAGAAGGAATAAATATCTTTGCCGAATGTATTAGGTCCTTTTTTGCCGTTTACGTCAATATATACTTTTGCGTATTCCGCACAAATAATATTCCCGCAATCAGCCGCAGTAGATGTGTCAACGCCATCAGCATTTTGAGTTATGAACATGTTAAAGGAAGAATTGTTTGTCAAATTGAATCTTGTTCCGGGGTTCGCTATTGAAGTCTTTTCGTTATTAAGTGTGTATATATCATAGTCAATGCCTTCTGTCACTGAATCAATTTTAAAATATTTTTGCAAACTTGCTATATCGTATGCTTTATATTCTGTTGGCGTAGTATATTCGTCCCCTTCTGTCCATTTTGTCGTTGGGTCTGCCCAAATCGGAGTATCGGATAAAGAGTCGGCACTATAGTCTGCCATCATATTTGCAATTGCACTTTCGATGTTTCCTTTTGCAACTTTTAAGCCGTTAGTCCATGCACTTTTGTTTACATTATCTTGCAAAACAGGTAATGTAATTGCTGCAATAACACCTAATATTGTAAGAGTTATCAAAACTTCCGCAAGTGTAAACGCTGAATATTTTTTCTTCATATTTTCTCCCTTAAAACTTTTAAAAATACAACAATTATTGTACCAAAATTTTTATATCATATCAACTTTATATTGAAGTGCCTGTGTGATGTCTGCCATCTCTATATTTTCTTTTTCACTAAGGTCGGCTATGGTTCTTGCAAGTTTTAAAATTCGGTCATATTTTCTGCCGGAAAGTTGGTATTTTTGCGTGGCTAATTTTAAGAAGCTTTCTGTTTTTTCATCAAGTTTGCAGTATTTTTTTATTTGCTTCCCCGAAAGTTCTGAGTTTGTGAGAATTCCTTCTTGCTCATATCTTTTCGCTTGGATTTTTCTTGCTCTTATTACTCTTTTTTGAATTTCTGATGAGGGTTCTGATTCTGTTTTTGTGTTAATAAGCTCATCGGTAGTAAGGCGCGGAACATTGACGATTAAATCAATTCTATCCAAAAGAGGTCCTGAGAGTTTTGAGCGGTACCTTTGTATTTGAAACTCGGAGCACGTACACTCTTTTTCTTTGTCTCCTAAGAAGCCGCAGGGACAAGGGTTCATTGCTCCAACAAGCATAAATTTTGCCGGATATTTGATGGAATTTTTTGTTCTTGAAATTACTACATCACCGTCTTCAAGCGGCTGCCGCAAAACTTCAAGAGTTTGACGTTCAAATTCAGCCATTTCGTCTAAAAAAAGTACACCCCTGTGTGCAAGTGTGATTTCTCCGGGGCGTGGGTTCGTGCCGCCGCCTATTATTCCGTTCTTGGATGCGGTGTGATGAACTGCTCTGTAGGGACGCTTTGTGACAAGCGGTTTGTCTGAATTAAGGAGCCCGCAAATACTGTATATTTTTGTTAATTCAAGTGCTTCTTGAAGCTCTAAAGGCGGCAAAATTGATGCAAGACATTTAGCCATAAGCGTTTTACCTGAACCTGGAGAACCTGACATAAGAAGGTTATGTCCTCCGGCGGCAGCAATTTCAAGTGCTTTTTTTGCTTTTTGCTGACCTTTGACATCCTTAAAATCATAGGTGTAATCCGTGTCAGCGTTTTCTTCCAAGTATTTGTTAATGTCAACAGTTGTTTTTTGAATAGGTGTATCTGTAAAGTGTGCAACAATATCACCCAAAAACTTTGCTCCGAATACATTTATCCCCTGAACGAGTGCTGCTTCTTTTGCATTTTCTTCCGGAACAAAAACAGTTGAAATCCCTGCATCTTTGAGTCCGCTAACAAGCGGTAAAACTCCGTTTACATAGCGAAGAGCCCCATCTAAAGAGAGCTCACCCAGAAATGCAGTATTTAAATCGTCCGGAATATTTATTCCCTGCTCCTTGAGTATTCCAATTGCAATCGGGAGGTCAAAATGGGTACCTTCTTTTCTAATATCTGCGGGGGCAAGGTTCACAATCACTTTCCCTGTAGGAAAAGAAAATCCCGAATTTTTGATAGCAGAACGAACCCTTTCTCTGGCTTCGTTAACAGAATTATCCGGCAAACCGACAACGCTAATATTGGGGAGTGATTGAGTTGTATCAACCTCAACTTCAATTTTGCAGGAATTAATTCCGATTGCCGCCGCTGTAATTGCCTTTGCTACCATAGGTTTATTATATTGGATTTTCAAAAATTTTTCAAATTTAATTGATAATTGCTTATAAATTTGATAAAAACTTTTGTATGAATAGCATAGCGGAAGTTAAAAATCTTTTTGTCGATGTGGTAACGCCGACATGCCGAAGATAGTTGTTTCAAGCACTTTCTTGCAAATACAAAATGTTGCAAAGATTTTAGGATAGCAAGTTCTTGGCATTGCGGAGGCAATTAGCCTGAAGCAATGACAAGACTTGTTTATATTATGTAAAATGTAAGAATTATCGGCGTAGCAACACTGACTTATCTGCTTATTATTTGCAAAACACTTAATTAACATTTTGTAATAAATAGGCAATTTATAAAAATGAAAATACTTTACAATAGTATAGGTTAGTTAATTAGGCAGGTATTGAATTGAAAATTGGTGCATTAGGCAAAGTCTATGATATTATTGCTCAACGGTGTGGTTCAAGGTTAGTTGAACGACCTACAGTTATCTCTGTTTTTGGAGACAGAGTAACATATGTGCCAAAAACAAAACAATTACAAAAAGATATTTTTATAAGTTCTGATGAAAAAATAAAAAATTCTGTCATCACTGCTGATAATTCGCTTTTCAGTTGGGCAAAGCGCAGACCAACATTGTCAATGAATGAAGTCAAGCCCGAAAGCTTGGTAATGGTGCATAGAACAAAATATTTTCCAAAAGGTGGAAAAATTATTTCTACAAACATGGCAACAAAAAATGCGGATGGGGTAGGAGAATGTAGGCATACCATTCATTTTGCATTAAATAAATCTGTTACTGAGCATTTCTTTGGTAACAAATGGAATGATATGGAATATTCAATAATACTTCCTTTTAGAGAAACTGTTGAAAAAATGCCTTCTAAAAAAGTTATTGGCGGAATTCAAGATGATTTCTTTTTCTTGGATGAAGTAAAGCTTCCAAAAGGAAGTGTGATAATTAAACAAAATCCAAACGTAGCTGATGGTATATATAAAATTTCAGATGTTTTTGACGGTGTTAAACTTGTAGAAACATCCTCAAGTGATATGGTTAAAACAACTGATAATATAATAAGAAAAATGGGGTTTTCAACATACAATGATGTGCTGCATAAACATCTAGAGTTAAATGATATTGAATTTGCAAAGCTAATCTCGCAACAGAAGCACAGTTACAAAAAAACATAGAGCTTATAGATAAAATCGGCATTGAAGACATTAGAGCAACATTAAAAAAAAGACTAGAACAATATAAAGATGCGCCGGAATATAAAGATGTAACAGAGGCTTTCAATAATGAATTGGAGATATATGAACTATTAAACCGTGTAAAAGATAAAATGCAGGATTTTCCAAAATCTTGGGATATTTTTTGTAAGAAAAATAATTATATAAATGAATTACATTCAGATACTCCTTGGTTTACATTAGAAAGCACTCTTATGAACATGAAAATATACGCTAAAGAAGGAGAACAAGGTTTTAGGCAGGAACTTAAGGATTTGCTTATAAATGGTTTAGCAAAAGCAAAAGAAAATATTCCCCAAGGGAAGAATTTTGATTTTGATTTTGACGCAATGATAAGAATTATAAAAGAAAGTGATACCCCACAAAAGGCATTAGATCGTTTTGCAAAAGAACTTAAACTACAAACCTCAAATGAATCATTGTTTTTGCTTTAACTAAATCTAATATTGTATAAGTGGTCGACCTGCTACTTTTCAAAATACTGTTTCAAATATTGCCCTGTGTATGATTTAGGGTTTTTGGCAACTTCCCTCGGTGTTCCGCAGGCAACGACTTCTCCGCCCGCGTCACCGCCTTCGGGGCCAAGGTCAATAATATAATCCGCAACTTTTATCAAATCCAAGTTGTGCTCAATTATCAGAATGGTGTTTCCGTTATCGGCAAGCTGTTGAATAATCTTAATTAGCTTATCCAAATCGTACCAATGGAGACCCGTTGTCGGCTCGTCCAAAAGATAAAGAGTTTTGCCCGTTGCACGTTTGTTAAGTTCAGAAGCGAGCTTAATTCTTTGCGCTTCGCCGCCAGAAAGAGTAGTTGCGCTCTGACCGAGTTTTATATAATCTAAACCCACATCATTCAATGTTTTTAGCTTGTTGGCAATCTGCGGAATGTTCTCAAAAAACTCATAAGCTTCTTTTACAGACATCTCAAGAACATCCGATATTGTTTTTCCTTTATACTTAACCTCTAATGTCTCGTTGTTATAGCGTTTTCCCTTGCATACATCGCATTTTACATAAACGTCAGAAAGGAAGTTCATTTCAATTTTTAAAACGCCGTCACCTTGGCAAGCTTCACACCTTCCGCCTTTTACGTTAAAGCTGAATCTTCCTGCTTTATAGCCGCGCATTTTTGCTTCGTTTGTTTTTGCATAAAGTTCCCTAATCGGCGTAAAGACATCCGTATATGTTGCAGGATTAGAGCGCGGAGTTCTGCCTATCGGCGATTGGTCAATATCTATAATCTTATCAAGGTTTTCAAATCCTAAGATTTCATCTATTCCCTGCGGTTTTGGTTTATTCTTTCTTAGTTTATGAATTGCATACTCGTAAATCAAATCTTGCATCAAAGTTGATTTTCCTGAGCCTGAAACGCCAGTCAAAACAACAATCTTACCTAATGGTATATCAAGGTCAATATTTTTCAAGTTATTTCTGAAAGCGTTTCTTATTTGCAAGAAATTTCCGTTTCCTTCTCTTACTTTTTTAGGAACCGGAATGCTCCACTCTCCGCTTAAGTATTTGCCTGTAATAGAGTCTTTAGAGCCGATAATATCATCCACTTCGCCCTGCGCAATTACGGTTCCTCCGTTTATCCCCGCTTTTGGACCGATATCTACGATATAATCAGCATTTCTGATGGTATCTTCGTCGTGTTCTACTACAATCAAAGAATTCCCCATATTTCTCAGTTTCATGAGAGTTTTAATAAGCCTGTCGTTATCCCTCTGGTGCAAGCCAATTGAAGGCTCATCAAGAACATAGAGAACTCCTGAAAGTCCGCTTCCGATTTGTGTTGCAAGCCTGATTCTCTGTGCTTCACCGCCTGATAGAGTTCCTGAAGCTCTTGCTAAATCAAGATAGCTTAAGCCTACATCACACAAGAATTTTAATCTCGCTCTAAGTTCGTCCAAAATTTGTTTTCCGATTTTCATTTGAAAGTCAGTGAGAGTTAAATATAAATCCGTAACAAATTCCAGAGCTTTATCAATAGACATTTTACAGAATTCATGAATATTCACTCCATTTATTCTGACTGCGAGAGGAAACGGTTTAAGCCTTGCTCCGCCGCATTCTTCACAAGGTGTTGTCACCATATATTTTTCAATTTCGGCTTTCCAATACTCGCTTTCTATGTTATAGTGTTTCATCAAGAAAGGAATTACACCGATAAATTTCTGTAAAACGTTTCTGTATCTATGAGAGCCAAACTCTCTTATGCGCATTGGGATGCGCTCATCCGAACCATAGAGAAGTATATCTTGATGCTCTTGCGGCAAATCTTTAAACGGGACGTCGTAATCAATGTTATAAGCAAGCTTTACTGCCGCTAAAACGTCATCATAATATGAAGTTGAAGACTTGCTCCAAGGATATATTGCTCCCTCGTTAACAGATTTTGCCCTATCCGGAACAACCAGATCAGGGTCAATTCTAAAATCCACACCCAAACCGCCGCATTTGGGACATGCACCATACGGTGCATTGAAGGAGAAAATTCTCGGAGTTAATTCTTCAAAACTCAAATTGCAATCAGGGCAAGCGAGTTTTTCGCTGTAGATAATTTCTTCGCCCCCTACGATATCAATGTTTGTAATTCCGTCTGCTTTTTTGAGTGCAATTTGTACGGAATCTGCAATTCTTGAGCGGGCTTCGGGTTTTACAACGACTCTGTCTACAACCACTGAAATTGTATGCGTTTTTGTCTTTGCAAGTTTGATTTCGTCTTCATCAAGATTGTAAATCTCTCCGTCAACTTTTACTCTCACGAAACCTTCCTGTCTGAGTTCTTCAAACAGTGAAACATATTCGCCTTTTTTACCTTTTACAAGAGGTGCCAAAATCTGTATCTTTGTGCCTGTTTCAAGTTTTAAAATACTGTCTACAATTTCATCAATTGTTTGAGGCTTGATTGGTTTTCCGCATTTTGGGCAGTAAGGAGTTCCGATTCTTGCGTACAAGAGTCTTAAGTAATCATAAATTTCGGTAACAGTTCCGACAGTAGATCTGGGATTGTTGCTTGTTGATTTTTGGTCAATTGAAATTGCAGGAGTAAGCCCGTCAATATAATCTACGTCAGGTTTGTCCATTTGTCCCAAAAATTGGCGTGCATAAGTGGAAAGACTTTCTATATAACGTCTTTGACCTTCTGCAAAAATTGTATCAAATGCAAGTGAGCTTTTACCTGAACCGGAAACTCCCGTAAAAACAACAAGCTCGTTTTTAGGAATTTCTATAGATACATTCTTGAGATTATGCTCTCTCGCTCCCTTTATCGTAATCTTTTCTGTCATACCAAAATTATAGCACGAGGGGGTTTAATTGGAAAATAAAAACATCAGAATCCCCACCCGCTGCTGTAAGCTTCGCTATAGCTCAGCAACAGCAGACTCCCTCCCCAATCGGGGAGGGATGGGGTGGGGATAAAATATCAAAGCTAACAACTCTTAAACTTTCAATTGTATTGTCATAAACTCTTTTTTTTTATACAATTAAATCATAGATTTGGAGAGAAGAATGGGAAAATATCATTTTATAGCAATCGGCGGAATCGGAATGAGCGGACTTGCAAAATATTTGCTTGAAGATGGTCATGAAGTTTCAGGTTCGGATATAGCTGATTCAAAATATGTTGATAAATTAAGAAAACTGGGCGCAAAAGTTTATATAGGACACAGCGAAGACAATGTTCCAAATGGTGCAACGGTTATCGTAAGCACTGCAATCAGGGAAAACAATCCGGAACTTCAAAGAGCGCGTGAGCTTGGGCTAAATGTTTACCACCGTTCGGACTTATTGAAAGAAATTGCTGAAAGCGCACAAAGAGCTGGAAAATGCTTTATCGGATTTTCAGGCACTCATGGAAAAACTACAACAAGCGGACTTGCTTCTTATGTTCTTGAAAGAGCAAATTTGAATCCTTCTTTTGTAGACGGAGGAATTTTGCCTGATATAAATACAAATGCTCAGCATAAAGGCGGAAAACACTTTATAGCGGAACTTGACGAAAGCGACGGAACTATAGTTAAGTATTCTCCTGATATTTTGGTTATCAATAATTTGGAAGAAGACCATATAGATTTTTACAAAAACGGTATGAGCGATATTATAAAAACATTTGAAACTGCAATTTCAAAAGCAAAAAAGGTTATCGTGAATGCTGACAACAAAGGCGTAAAGCTTTTAAATGGCGATTTTATTACTTTTGGGCTTGAAGATGCCGATTATACGGCAAGAAATATTGTTTACAGCTCTGATGGGACAACGTTTGAAATCTGCAAAGAGAATAAACTCGTAACCGATATCAGAATACAACTTTCTGGTGTTCATAATGTTTATAACACACTTGCAGTTGTTGCGGCTTTAATAGAAGCAGGCGTTGACATAAACCTTGTAAAACCTTATTTTTACGATTTTACCGGCATGGGCAGACGTTTTCAAAAAGTTTGTGAAACAAACGGGTTCTGTGTTTATGATGACTACGCTCATCATCCAACAGAGATTAAGGCAACTTTGGACGCTGCATCTAAAAAATTTGGCAAAGAGAATATCGTTGCCGTTTTTCAGCCTCACAGATACACAAGACTTAAGAGTCTCTGGGGAGAATTTTTAGGTGCATTTGAAAATGCAGGGAGAGTAGTTGTTGTGGATGTTTATGCGGCGTCAGAAGATGAAATCGAAGGTATTAACGGTGAGAAGTTTGCTTCAGAACTCGGCGGTTCCGAATATATTTCAGGAAACATGTCAGAAGTAGCACAAAAACTTTTGCCATCCTTAAAACAAGGTAATATCGTAATCGGACTAGGCGCAGGAACGATTACCGCCCTTGGGAAAGAGTTAGAAAAGGCGGTTTGTGTTGCAAATTAAAGAAGATTTTGAGATTAAAAATTTAACAACATATAAAATCGGCGGGAAGGTAAAGAGGGTTTATTTTCCGGAGAGTCAGGCTGAATTTGCAGAGATTTTGAGAGAGCTTAACGAATACATTGTGCTTGGAAGCTGCTCAAATGTGCTTTTTTCTTCAAATGGATATAGCGGAAACGTTATTATGACAACTGAGCTCAAGCAGTATGAAATCAGGGGCACGAAAGTTTTTGCTTCCGCAGGAGTAAAAGGACCTCTTTTGGCTCAAAAGACAGCAGAAGCAGGGCTTAGCGGCTTTGAATTTATGATAGGTTTCCCCGGCTCAATCGGCGGTGATGTTTGCATGAACGCAGGAGCGCACGGACAGTGTATTTCTGACAACCTTGTGCAAGTGAGTGTTTTTAATCGTGAAACAAAAGAAGTTGAATACAAAAAGAAATCAGAACTAGAATTCTCTTATCGTCATTCAATTTTAAGCGGCGGTAAATACGTATTGTTGCACGCAGAATTTGACTTAAAAAGGGCTCCGCAAGAAGAAATTCAGGGATTGATTGAAAGAAATCTGGAGTTTAGAAAATCTATACAGCCGTCTCTTGCAACACCAAATGCGGGAAGTGTTTTCAAAAATCCTGAAAACGATTCGGCAGGCAGACTTCTTGATAAGGCAGGTGTAAAAACTTTTGACCTTCCCAGAGTAAAAGTTTGGGATAGCCATGCAAACTTTATAGTCAACAAAGGCGGGGCAACATCAGAAGATGTTCTCACATTGATGGTTATGATGTATAATGCAGTAAAGAAGCAGTACACAATAGAATTAAAACCCGAGATAATTTATATCGGAGACAGAACTGAAAAAGAGGAAGAATTATGGAATATATTGTACCAAAAGAAGCAAAAATAGCTGTGCTTTGCGGTGGCTTGTCGTCAGAGCGTGAAGTGTCTTTGCGCTCAGGTAAGAACGTTTTAGGGGCTTTACAAAGACTTGGTTATAAAAATGCAAGCATTGTTGATGTTTCTGAAAATATTATGAGCGACTTAAAAGGATTTGAATACGCTTATAACACACTTCATGGAAAATACGGCGAAGATGGTTGCATTCAGGGCGTTTTGGAATTTCTAAAAATACCTTACACCGGTTGCGGTGTTATGTCGAGTGCAATTTGTATGAATAAAGAGTATACAAAACGCATTCTTGCAAATTGTAAGGATATACCGCTTATTAAATCTGTTTTTGTAAGAAAAGGCGAAGATGTAAAAACAGCAGTTAAAGATTTGACATATCCTATGATAACAAAGCCTGTTTCGGAAGGTTCAAGTTTTGGTATGACAAAAGTTAACAAGCCGGAAGAACTTGAAGCTGCATACAAAGAAGCGCTAAAATACAATGATGACGTTCTGATAGAAGAATTTATCGAAGGATTTTTTGTAACAGTAGGAGTTTTAGGCAAACAAGGTGAAGAATTTGCAACAGAGATTTTGGAAATCAGAACAAAAACCGAATGGTATGATTTTGACGCAAAATATACAAAAGGTCTTTCGGAATTTATAGTTCCTGCAACGGGTTTGAGCAAAGAGGCAACAAAACTAGTTAAGGATATTGCAGTGAAGGCTCATCAAACAGCCGGTTGCAGCGGTGTTTCGAGAGTGGATTTTATGATAAGGGATGAGAAACCATACTTCTTGGAAATTAATACCAACCCAGGAATGACCGATACGAGCGATTTACCGGCTCAAGCAAATGTTATGGGAATAGATTATGATCATTTGGTTTTGATGATACTAAACAGTGTAGGACTTAATAAATAATGTCAGAAGAAGAATTTACAGAGCAACATCCGAGATACCACCAAAAACGACGTTTGCAGCAAGCACAAATGCAACGTCAGGTCAGGAAGTCTCAAAGGCGTTTAAATAAACTTCGCTCAATTTGGAAGCTGCTGATTTTAGCAGGGTTAATAACTGTCAGTATCGCCATTTTAAAAATGCCTCAATGGAGACTTCATAGCGATGCTTTCGACAGCCTTAACAAACCGTCTTTGGAAATAGTTAACAATAAAATTGTTCCGGCACAAAAGATTCTTTCTGCTCTCAGGCGGAATAAGGTCTCTACAAGACCTATATTTCTTGTTCAAACGGATGATTTGAAAGAAAGCATTATGAAACTCGAGCCGATTCAAAATGTATACATAAGGCGATTTTGGTTTCCCGCAAGGCTGAAAATAATAGTTGTTGAGCGCACTCCTATGATTACGATTTCGCCGGATATAGATGTACCGCCAATTGCATTTTTTTCTTCCGATGGCAAACTTATAGGCAGAGATTATATGCCCCTGTCGGATGAGTTCAAAGTTGTCAAAGTAATTACATACGGAAGCGGCGATGACTACAGGAATTGGGACAGAACAAAGGTAAATAATTTTAAAAAACTTGCTGCAACAGTAGAAGCTGATTCCGGTGAGGAAGTCGAATATATTGACTACAGAAATCCAAGGGATGTTTATGTAAAAATTCCTACAGTTAATATAAGACTGGGTAGTTTTAATTCAGGAACCTTTGACAAAATTCACAGAATACCTTCACTTCTTCCTCAGGTTAAAATGCTTAACAAAAAAGTTAAGTATGTAGATCTTCGTTGGGATACAAATTATATTAAGCTGGACGAATAATGCCCAAGAGTGTTTATATACATATTCCGTTTTGTTTGAGCAAGTGCAAATATTGTTCATTTGTTTCGTATACTCCACAATCGTTCGGAAGCGGAGAAATAAGCCTCTATATAAATGCTCTTATAAAAGAAATTTCTCATAACTATAAAAACGAACCTTTAGAAACGCTCTATTTTGGCGGCGGAACACCTTCTCTTGTTTCGTCAGAGTTATTAGAGCGAGTTATTCGGTTATTCAATTTTGCTCTAAATCCAGAGATTACCATAGAAGTAAATCCAGATAGTGTTGATAAAAAGTATTTTAGAGAACTTAAAGAAATTGGTTTTAACAGAGTGAGTATCGGCTCTCAGACATTTGATGATAATATCTTAAAGTTAATTGGGCGCAGGCATAATGCTGAGCAGATAGGGAAAGCTGTTGAAGATGCAAAGTCGGCAGGTTTTGAAAATATAAGTTTGGATTTGATATACGGACTTCCCGCGCAAACTTTGGAAGGCTTGGAAAAAGATTTGGAAAAGTTCTTAAGTTTGGATATTAAGCACATATCAACTTACGGGTTGAAAATAGAAAAAGGTTCTTATTTTGGCAAAAATCCGCCTTCTAATTTGCCTGATGACGATATGCAGGCAGATATGTACGTTCTTGTAAATAATGTATTGGGGAAAAACGGCTTTTTAAGATATGAAGTCAGCAATTTCGCCAAAAACGGATATGAATCCCGCCATAATTTAAATTATTGGAGCAATAATGAATACTACGGATTTGGTGTGGCTGCGCATGGTTATGAGAATGGTACCAGGTATTCAAATACAGATAATGTGGAAGACTATATTAAAAATCCTTTAGTTCATAAAGAAGTTCATGTCTTAACTAGTCAAGAAAAGCTTGAAGAAGAAATCTTTTTAGGTTTTCGAAAAAACGAGGGAATAAATACAGAGTTTATAAATAAAAAGTATGGTATTGATTTTGAGAAAAAATATCAAAAGATACTGACAAAATACTCTGATTACATAGAAAAAACTCAATGGGGTTATGCTTTGAATTTGCAAGGCGTTTTAATCAGTAATATTATTCTTTGCGAATTTATTTAAGGATTTTATTTATTGTAAAATTTTAGTATGGAATTTAACGGAACAGACAAGAGGTATAACCAATTTAGCGAATTTTTGAAAAATAAATTCGGAGCAAAGGTTTATAAAATAACGCTTGATGCGGGCTTTTCCTGTCCAAACAGAGACGGAACGATATCCGATTCAGGCTGCATATTTTGCGATGATGGCGGAAGCTTTTCTCAGGCGCATTCAAATCTTTTATCAATAGAAGAACAGGTTAATATTGGTGCTGAGACTTTGTCAAAAAGGTTTAAGGCACAAAAATTTATGTCATATTTTCAAGCGTTTTCAAATACTTATAAACCTGTATGTGAGCTTGAAAAAATATATAAAGCGTCTCTGTGCCGTGATGATATTGTTGGAATTTCCATCGGAACAAGGCCGGATTGTGTGGATCATGATAAACTTGATTTAATTTCTTCATTTACCTCTGATTATTATACTTGGATTGAGTATGGACTACAGAGTGTTCATGATAAAACTCTTAAAAAGATTAATCGCGGGCATGATTACAAATGCTTTTTAGACGCATACGAAAAGACGAAAGCCAAAGGTATAAATATTTGCTTGCATATTATACTTAATCTTTTTGAGACGCATAAAGAGATGATGGAAACGGCAAAAACCATAGCAAAGCTGGAACCGGAAGGTGTAAAAATCCACATGCTTTGTGCTCTCGAAGGTACACAAATTGCTCAACTTTACAGGAATGGCGAGATAGATTTTATGTCCGAAGATGAGTATGTTGAAACTGTTTGCGACTTTTTAGAATATTTGCCCCCAAATACAACTATTCACAGACTCGCCGGCAACGGGCTAAGGACTGAACTTGTTGCTCCAAGATGGATAGGGAAAAAGCTTGATTGTTTAAATAAAATTGACAGAGAATTTCTCCGTAGAAATTCTTGGCAGGGAATAAAGGCTTGAAAACTCTAAAAAACACGTTATAATGTAGATGTATAAAGGATGTGTGTGTATGGATTATTCAAGTTTTTCAGCCTACAGAGCTCAGCAAAAGCAAGCTCTTATAAGCAAAAATTATAGAGAAATTTATGCTCACGAGGCAGCGCACAAAGCCGCAGCCGGTTCTTTGGGCGGCCCTATTGTTGTTGAGAAAAACTCTGATGGTATTCCTGTTGCGGGGCATGTAGATATTAAAATGCCTAAACTTAACAAATCTAATCCTCAAGAGACAATAGACCATGCAAATATTGTTATCAAATCCGCCTTTGCACCATCTGATCCATCAGGACAAGACTTGAAAGTGGCTGCGGAAGCTAGGTCAATAAAATCCCAAGCAGAGCAGGAAAAAAGAAAACATATAGATTATATTGCTTAAGTCCTTATGTTTTACCTTTCCCAATCATACTCTTTGACCTTCTTTCTCTGTGGAAGGTTATGGCAAATCTGTGCGCTTCGTCTCTAATGCGCTGAATTAAATATAATGCGTTTGAGTTTCGTGGAAGGAGAATTGATTTTGATTGATGAGGCAAGAAAACCTCTTCTTCACGCTTTGCAAGAGATACAAAGTCAATTTCGCTCACTCCTTTTATATTTACTCCAATTCCTTCAACTATTTGCATGACACTTGATAGCTGACCTTTGCCTCCGTCAATAATAATCAAATCCGGTTTTTCCCATTTTGGCTCTCCAAGACGGTTAAGACGGCGGGTTAGAACTTCTTTCATAGAAAGAAAATCGTCGGGTTTGCCTTCTGCTAGACGGACTTTAAATTTACGGTACGCGGTTTTCTTCGGTAGTCCGTTTTGAAAAACCACCATTGAAGCAACCGTGTTCGTACCCTGAATATGTGAAATATCGTAGCATTCAATTCTGTTGGGGAAATTTCTGAGTTTGAGTTTTTCTGCAAGATAAGAACCGACGTCGTTAAAATCATCGCGGATTTCCGCCATTTTTTTCAGTCGAGCGTTGTCTAAAATGTTTGTTGCATTTTTAAGCGCAAGTTCATATAACTCATTATATTTTCCCTTCCCGTAGTTTATTGTGATTTTTTTGCCGGATATTACTTTTAGCCAATCTTGATAGAGTTCTTTATTTCCGACTTCTTCCAAATCTTTTGAGATAATTTTGTCCGGATATTCGAGCTTTAGGTTTGTATAATAATCTCTGAAAAATGTTTCAAAATACTCTGTCTTATCAATATTGTCGAAAAAATATGTGAAGTCTTTTTTATCAATAAGCCTTCCTTCTCTAATCATCATAATAACAATTGCAAGAATTCCGTCTTCGTATAATACGGCAATAATATCCTCATTAAGTTTTGTATTTTCATAAACGACTTTTTGTCTTTCAAGCGTTTTAACGAGGTCATTATAACTGTCTCGCATTTTTGCCGCCTTTTCGAATTGCTCGGCTTCCGAATACTTAATCATTTGCCCCTGAATTTCTTTCAGAAGTTCTGTTTGCTTGCCGCTCAAAAATAGCTCAACTTGATTGATAAGTTTTTGATACTCATTAGGTGTAACTTTGCCTTGACACGGAGCAAGACACTTCCCTATATCATAATAGAGACAAGGGCGATTCTTGAATTTTGGCGTCTTGCATTGTTTTAGCGGGAAAAGTTTTTTTAGAAAATCCAGAGTTGCATACATTGCACCAATATCTGTATAAGGACCGTAAAATCTTCCTTTGTCAGGATTAAGATTTTTTTTGCGAACAACTTGTATGCGAGGAAAATCTTCGTCTGTTATTAAGAAATAAGGATATTTTTTGTCGTCTTTTAACAGAATATTGTATTTTGGCTTGTGTTTTTTGATTAAATGTGATTCAAGAATAAGAGCTTCAACTTCGGAGTCGGTAATTATGTATTCCATTCTCTCAATTTGAGAAACAAGCACGGTTACTTTGACGCTGTCGTGCTGCTTGTGAAAATAGCTGTACACACGGCGTTTAAGATTTTTAGCTTTACCGACATAGATAATCTCATTATCTTTATTGTAATATATGTAGCACCCCGGCTGTGTCGGAACAAGTTTAATTGTTTCTTCAAGCTCTTTATTCATACCAGTATTATGAGCTAATTTTAAAAGTTGTGCAAGTAAAAAGACGATAAATTTATCTTTATCGTCTTTTGTCCTTTAGTTAACCTTGTATAAGCTTATTGTATTCCGCGATTATGTCATTTACAAAGTCTTTGAAGAATAGACCCCATACCCAAGAATCGGAACCGTCATCATCTCTTGTGCCAACGACTTTGTTGTGGCAGTTGCTATCGTGTCTCATACGCCATGCCAAGTTATTTGTTAAATCATAACTGTCTGTGCCGTCATCATCATCATTCAAACTGCCGCCATCAAACTTGTGGTCTTGATATCTTTTAACAACAGTGTCAGTTGCTTTGCGGAGTAAATTTGTATCAAATTGATTTGTTCCGCTTAAAGAATTGAATACAAGGTTACCTAATTGAGTTAGTCTTTCATTAATGATTCTGCCGGCATTTTCCCAGCTTTCAGAATCATCCATGCTTATATGAAGTCTAATAATGGCATTTTGGTTGTATAAATCTGTAAAGCTTATGTCAGTCAGGTTGCTGATATTGCACGAATCTTCTATTGTATGTCCAAATAACGTTTTGTGTCCATAAACAGCTTCCAAGTGACTGGACTTTTGCCCGTCCCAGCTTGTATTTTTCGCAATATCTTGTGCGTTTACAAGAGTTACGGTAACTTGAATATTTTGTGATGCAACAACAAAGCCATCAACCATTATTGTTAATGTAAAGGAGTGTGTTCCTGCGCTCAAGTTGTTAAATTTTACATTTCCGTTACCGTCTACAGTTGCTATATCTGTATCGGATGATGTGTATGTGATTCTGCTTGCGTCAACATTGATTATTTTACCCTCTTCATTTTTGATTTTTCCTTTAGGGTTTATAGAAAAGTCAGCTGTTGACGGATTGTTATAGAGATATTGTTTATTTGCAGAACCCCATACAGAGTTATCAATTTTTATTAATAGCGGGTCGCCGTAATTTGCAAGTTTTTCTTTTAGTTCTGTTATTTTTGTTTGAATATCTTCTTTGGATAATGAATTTATAACTGTTTCATAATCAGCCCCAAACACTTGTTTAACAAGCTCTGCAAAACCGCTGCCTTTGAGTGAAGTTGCCTGACAGAACGCAATTGCAGCCTCTCTGTAAGTTTCGATATCGTCATATTTTTCTGTAACCGTATCATAGACGGTTCTTATAGTTTCTGTCGATACTTCATCATTTTTGTTTGTAAATAATGCTGCGTTTGTTTCTATAGACTTGATTGCTGCTTCTAGCAAAGCTTTTGTATTAATGCTTCCGTCTGCATTAATAAGGTTAGGGTTATTCAAAATTTGATTCAACAAATCTTTGTATACATTATCATACCCAGGGGTATTAGGCGCAATGTTTTCCAAGAATGAAAGATTTTTATCAATGAGCTTAACTACATCCTGATTTGAAAGAATGTCTTTTATAGAGCTATCAAATTTTAGCATATCTGATTTAAAGTTTTCGTAATTATAATTTTTAACTTTTTCAAAGTCACCAAATTTTGTGTTGTTTAGAAGGTAGGTCAGGTACATATTTGCAAGTTCATCATAGCGATATTTGTTTGCAACATAATCAGGTTCTGATTGTACGCCCTGTTGAATTTTTGGCAGAACATCTCTTTTAAGAACAGCTTTTTGCAGGTCATTCAAATGTTCATTAGAGTTGAATTGCATTTTTTGAACGTTATTTTTATCAACTCCAGGAAGATAAACATCGGCTGTTGCAAGATAGCTGTTTATAGAATTCCTGATTAAAGCTTCAATATCAGCCGCACTTGCACTTTGATCCATATTATTCAATATATTTGACAAAATAGCGTTTAGAGTTTTATCATTTATCGCATCATAAGAAGAAAGATTTTGGTCTGTTTTAAGTATTGAGTTGATATTATCCTGAATTTGTTTGAAATAAAAAGCTGCTGTCGTTGTATTGAGTATTTTCGGAAGATATGCATCCAAAGTGGTTTTTACTTCAGATGATTTTATTCCGTTTTGGCTCTCAAACAATTTAGTAATGCAGTCTGTAAGTTCTGAACGAATAGATTTTTTCCAATTTTCTCTTTGTTCGTTCAAAAAGTCAGGTACCGGAATGTTGTTTATGTATTTTTCAAGTTCTTCAAAAACGTTGATTTTATCTGTCATGGCATCCAGTTCGCTGCCGTTTATACCATGTTTATCCTTTACTTTGGAGCCGCTTTTAGCAAGTCCGAATTCGTCAGAATTTATAGCTTTCCAAAAGTTTTTAATAATATCGTTTTTTTCATCTTTTTCAAGTCCGTTCCACTCAAAGTTGTTATCCAAAAATGAGGCTAATTCGTATTGAGAAACTACACCGTTATGGTTTTTATCCGCAGCGTCTGACCAAGTGCTGCCGTCTTGGTTGTATGTTCTCAGAAATTGATAAATTCTCGTAATTTCATTTGCCATAGGTGTTTCTCCTAAATTTTCCTTTTCCATGTTTTTTATCGGCAAAATCCGCAAAAACTTTAGCTAAAAGTGTTCTTTTTTTGAAAATTGTTACAAAAGTTTACACAAAAACGTCTTATAAATACAGTTTTTTATCAAGATTATATAAAGAGCTCTAAAACATGTGGTAAACTTATAATATGGTGAGAGGTAAATAATAGGAGGGAAATATGATTCCAATTTTAGATTCAAAAAGACAATACGCAAAAATAGGTGCAGAAGTTGAAAAAGTTGTTTGCGAAGTTCTTCGCTCAGGTTCTTATATTTTAGGACCAAATGTTAAAGCATTAGAATCAGAGCTTGCAAAATATATCGGCTGCAACTATACAGTAGCTCTAAACTCAGGAACAGATGCTCTGCATTTGGCACTGAGAGCTTTGGATATAGGAAAAGGCGATGAAGTTATTACAACAGCATTTACATTTGTAGCAACAACCGAATCAATTGAAATAGTAGGTGCAACACCTGTATTCTGCGATATTAATCCTGATACATTTAACATCGATGCAAACAAAATCGAAGCGTTAATTACACCTCATACAAAAGCAATTATGCCGGTTCACCTCTATGGTCAACCATGCGAAATGGACAAGATTATGGATATTGCAAAACGTCATAACTTGTACGTAATTGAAGATTGCTGCCAAGCAATAGGTGCTGAATACAAAGGTCAAAAAGTTGGTACTTTCGGTGATATCGGATGTTACAGCTTCTATCCTACGAAGAACCTCGGCGGAATGGGCGATGGCGGCTTGATTACAGTTAATAGCGAAAATCTTAAGAACAGAATTGTGGCACTAAGAAACCACGGCGGTGCAATTCGTTATCACCACGATGAAATCGGTGTTAACTCCCGTCTTGATGAAATTCAAGCAGCAATTTTGAGAGTAAAACTAAATTATATTGATGAGTGGAATAAAGCAAGAAGAAGCCATGCCGCAACTTATAATGAATTATTTGCCGGCTGCTCTGATATTCAAACTCCGAAAGAATTGGATAATACATATTGTGTTTATCACCAATATACAGTTAAAATTCCTAACAGAGATGAAGTTCACAAAATGCTTCAAGAGTCAGGTATCGGTGCAATGCTTTATTATCCGATTCCTTTGCACATGCAAAAAGTTCATGCTCACTTGGGTTACAAAATGGGCGATTTGCCTTACACAGAAAAGAATACAGAATGTGTAATTTCGCTTCCTATGTTCCCTGAGCTTACTTTGGAAGAACAAAAAACAGTTGCTTCAACTCTTATCAGTTGTATAGAAAAATCAAAATCTTTAGCAGCAGTATAGAAATGTTGCATGTAAATTAAGAAAATAGGTCGAATTTTAGTTCGGCCTATTTTTTTAATGGTATAATTGGTTTAAGAAAAGAGGTATTAAGCATGCTAGATATTAAACTGATAAGAGAAAATCCGGAAAAAATAAACGAGCTTTTAAAGAGAAGAAATCCGGAATTGTCAATTGATAAAGTGCTTGAAATAGACGCACAAAGAAGAAAAATTCAAACAGAGGCAGATGAACTCAGAGCAAAGAGAAAATCAGAGTCACAAAAAATCGGTATGATGAAGAAAAACGGTGAAAACACCGATGCTTTGCAAGAAGAGATAAGAGCTTTAGGTGATGAAGTTAAGGCATTAGAAGAAAAACAAATAGAGCTTGATAATGCTCAAAGAGATTTGCTTTTGCATACTCCGAATATTCCTGACGAAACAACTCCAATCGGTCAATCAGAAGACGATAACCCAACTGTTAAAACATGGGGAGAACCGACAAAGTTTGATTTTGAACCATTGGCTCACTGGGATTTATGCGAAAAGCATAATATAGTTGATTTTGAACGCGGTGTTAAGCTTTCTCAATCAAGATTTACTTTGTATAGAGGTAAAGGTGCAAGATTAGAGCGTGCAATTATACAATTTTTCTTGGATTTGCATACTGAAAAACATGGTTATGAAGAAATTTTACCTCCGTTTATGGCAAATGCCGCAACAATGACAGGTACGGGGCAACTTCCAAAATTTGCAGAAGATATGTACAAATGTGTTGATGAAGATTTGTACTTAATTCCGACAGCAGAAGTCCCTGTTACAAATATTTATTCAGGTGAAATTTTATCTGAAGAAGATTTGCCGAAATATATGACGGCTTATACTCCGTGCTTCCGTCGCGAAGCAGGTTCTGCCGGAAAAGATACAAGGGGATTAATCAGAGTTCATCAATTCAATAAGGTTGAAATGGTGAAACTTACAACTCCGGAGACAAGCAAAGATGAGCATGAAGAGCTTACAAGAAATGCTGAAGTTTGTCTTGAAATGCTGGGGCTTCCTTACAGAAGAGTTGCGCTTTGTACTGCGGATATTGGGTTTAGTGCAAATAAATGTTTTGACTTGGAAGTTTGGTTGCCGTCTTACAATACTTATAAAGAAATCTCAAGTTGCTCAAATTTTGGGGATTACCAAGCAAGAAGAGCAAATATCAGATACAGAGATAAAGACGGAAAAATCAGATTTGTACATACACTGAACGGTTCAGGATTGGCTGTCGGAAGAACATTTGCAGCAATAGTTGAAAACTTCCAACAGGCAGACGGAACAATTATTATTCCGGAAGTTCTGAGAAAATATACAGGATTCGATAAAATATAGTTATGCCAATGAAAAAGCGGTCACAAACACTTGTTTGTGACCGCTTTTTTAGTTTTAATGTTTTAAACAATTGCACCATGAGATGCATCGCTTACGGTTCTTGCGTACTTGCCGAGAAAGCCTGATGTTTTCATTTCAAACGGTTTAAGTTTTTTTCTTCTATCTTCAAGAGTCTTTTCATCAACAACCAAATCAAGAGTACGCTTGTTTATATCTATTCTGATTTTGTCGCCGTCTTCTATAAGTGCTATCACACCGCCGTTTGCAGCTTCCGGACAAATGTGACCGACGCAGATTCCGCGAGTTCCGCCGGAAAATCTTCCGTCTGTGATAAGCGCAGCTTTTGTCCCAAGCCCTTTGCCAACAAGAAGTGAGGTCGGCGCAAGCATTTCTCTCATCCCTGGGCCGCCTTTTGGACCTTCGTATCGGATAACTACAACGTCACCTGCTTGAATCTTGTCATCTTCAAGAGCTTGCATTGCTTCTTCTTCCGAGTTGAATGTTTTCGCTGTTCCTTCAAATTCGTAGCAGCTTTCATCTACTGCTGAAACTTTTATTACAGAGCCTTCAGGGGCTATGTTTCCGTACAAGATTCCGAGTCCGGCTTTTGTTGAAAACGGTTCTGAATAATCATGGATTACAGATTTATCAACATAAGCATTTTTGACGATTTCGCTTGTTTTTTTAAGCGTCACACCTTCACTGTCTTTAAACTCCGGAATGCTTTTTAGTAATTCTTTCAATACTGCATTAACACCGCCTGCATTGTGAAAAGCTGTCATCGTGATATCGTTTGAGGGTTCAAGTTTTACAAATTGGTGTATTTTGTTTGACAGTTCTTCAAAATCAGTAAGTGAAATGCGATTTTCCTGATGGGGAGCAGAAGTTGGATTAACTGCATTAGAAATTGCCAAAATATGCAAGAAAGAGTTTGTAGAACCTCCCATGGCAAGGTCTGCAATTATAGCATTTCTCAATGTTTCTCTGTTTATAATATCCAAAGGTCTTTTGTTTTGTCTTACAAGTTCAACAATTTGCATCCCACTCTCAAAAGCTATTCTTCGCTTTTCTGAAGATACAGCGGAAGCTGTTGCACAGTGAGGAAGGCTCATACCCATAACTTCTGTCAAACAAGCCATGGTGTTAGCAGTATACAGTCCTTGGCATGCACCTGCTGACGGACAAGACGCTTCTTCAAGTTCTAAAAGGCGTTCTTCAGTTATTTCTCCGTTTCTGTATTTTCCGATTGCTTCAAAAGCACCCTTAATCATCGTAAGCTTTTCACATCTGCTTTCTCCGTCCAGCATAGGACCTGCCGTTACAATAATTGTAGGAATATTGATTCTGGCTGCTGCAATAAGCATTGCAGGAGTAATTTTGTCGCAATTTGAAAGGAGTACAAGTCCGTCAAGTTGATGAGCATTTGCAACTGTTTCTACACAATCTGCAATAAGGTCTCTTGAGGGCAGTGAATATCTCATTCCGTCGTGTCCCATTGCAATCCCGTCACACACAGCAGGAACTCCGAATATAAAGGCTTGACCGCCTCCGGAATGAATCCCTTTTTCTATCTGACGCTCCAAATCCCTCATTCCGATATGTCCGGGAATTAAGTCCGAAAAAGAGCTGGCAATTCCGATAAACGGTGAATTAATATTTTTTTTAGAAACGCCTGTTGCCATTAAAAGACTTCTGTGCGGAGTCTTAGCTATACCTTTTTTTATATTGTCACTTCTCATAAAATACTCCTCTTGATTAATTGTATCATAACTAAAATGTATTGTTTTACAACAAAATATGTATTTTGGTGTGTAAACTCTGTTTTTGGGTATTTGTTAATTTAGTTATTTTTGAGTTGTAGTTTCTTTGTTTACTTGGCATCTTCTATTTTCTTTCTCTCTTTTGTTGCGAAGAAAAGAGAGAAAGAAAACAGAAGCAAAAAGAAAGAGAGAAACACGCGACCGAAT
>CACZPB010000124.1 GCA_902782905.1 uncultured bacterium | reverse complement strand
GATCCATAGCGCTCCATGGCTTCAGCATAAGGCATCCTTGGGAATGGTGTCTCTACATCGATGCCTTTTACTTCTTTCATCAGACGCTTGAGGAAACCTTCCTGCACCTCAATAACTTCATCGACACCGGCAAATGACATCTCCAGGTCAATCTGAGTAAATTCAGGCTGCCTGTCAGCTCTCAAGTCTTCATCACGGAAACATTTTGCGATTTGATAATATCTTTCAATTCCGCCTACCATCAATAATTGCTTAAATATCTGCGGTGATTGAGGAAGCGCAAAGAATTTCCCCGGTTGAACACGAGAAGGAACCAAATAATCTCTTGCACCTTCTGGTGTTGTCTTGATTAAAATTGGAGTCTCTACTTCCAAAAACTCTTTGTTGTTCAAATAGTTTCTTACCGCTTGAACTATATTGTGTCTAACTTTCAGGTTATTAAGCATTTTTTCGTTTCTTATATCAAGATAACGATATTTTAATCTTACATCTTCTGAAACATTCTCATCTCCCAAAACAAAAGGAAGAACTTTTGATTCGGAAAGAATTTCTACAGATGCCGGATACATTTCAACCTGTCCTGTCGGATATTTTTCGTTATAAGTTTCTTCCGGTCTTTTAGAAACTTTACCCTTTGCCTGTATAACGTATTCACTTCTTACTTTTGAAAATACTGCGTGAACATCAGGGTTAACTTGAGGGTTAGCTACAAGTTGGAAAAATCCGCTTCTGTCACGAAGTTCTATAAACAAAATGCCGCCCAGATCTCTTACTGTAGAGACCCAACCGCACAAAGTAACTTCTTCATCTAAGTTTTTGAGGTTCAATTCACCACAATTAACTGATTTCATACTCGTTTTCAATGTTTTATCTCCCTTATAAAATGATTTTATAATCTTATTTTTACCCCAAACAGGGCTAAAATACAAGAGGTTTAAACCAAGCTGTTATTACAGGTATTTAATTTAACACGCATTATATTGTGGTAGAATATTTTTATGTTTTATTTTGATGAATTAGAAGGAAAAAGAGTTTTAAAGAGCGATTATATACAAGATGTTACTGCATTTTTCACAACAAGAGGGTTTGTGGTAAATGGGGTAAATGGCGCATCACCTCATTTTGCAGCAAGAGTCATCACTCCAATTCAGACTCATAGCGACCACGTTGAAATTGTTGATGAAAGAAATGAATATCCTGATACTGACGGGCTGATATTAACTGAGCCAAATACATTGATATATTTGAAGTTTGCGGATTGTACACCTTTAATTTTTTATGATAGCGAAAAGAAAATTGGTGCAATCTCACATGCTGGCTGGCGTGGTACTGCGGCAAAAATTGGGGTAAAAACAATAAAAAAAATGGAATCTGATTTCGGCACAAAGGCGAAAGATGTTATAGCACTGATTGGTCCTGCAATTTCACTATGTTGTTACGAAGTATCTGAAGATGTAAAGAATAAGCTGCTAGAAACTGTGTCTGACATATCCGGTTTATTTGAAGGGAGAAATGTCGATTTGAAGCAAATTAACGCCAGACAACTTCAGGAGATTGGGGTAGAGAAGATAGATATTTGCCCTTATTGTACGTCTTGTAACAATGATTTATTTTATTCGTACCGAAAAGAAAACGGTACAACCAACCGCCATTATGCAGTTTTGATGTTATAAATATTTATCTTTGTAATTTTTTCATTTCTTTGTCCGCAAGACTTGAGCATTGAAAGTTAATTTTATATGTTCATTTCTTTGACCGCAAAGAAACGAACCAAAGAAACTCTTGGGGCTTTAATTCCATTCACTAAACAATTCTACGGTTCAGCCTAATCGAGTGAACTCAGGACTTTCGGGGGTAAATGGGGGTAAATGTATAATTAAAATTTAATGCAAAAGAACCATTTACCAACCCGCCTGTCCTTCAAACAGCACTCTCTTTGTTGTTGCTTCACCTAGATTGTTTGCTCATTCCATTATGCCCCAAACCCCACTTATTTTAATTTTTTTTATAACTTTTTAATACCCAAACATAACGCAGCGAACAATCAATGTTAGTGAGACAAAATCAAGGCGGCTTCTGTTTGAGGGGCAGGCAAGTAGTAAATGTTTTGTTTTATAAAAACTTGTAGTTTTATTTATACCAATACATTTACACTTGAAAGTCCCGAGTTAAGCCGCTTAGGTCGAACGTTACAATTGATTAGTGAGCGAAGTTAAAGTTTGGGGAGTTTCTTTGGTTCGTTTCTTTGCGGTCAAAGAAATGAACATATAAAAATACATTATTTTATGCCCTTGAATAGTTCTTTAATATCAATATTCAAAACTTTTGCTATATCAAAAGCTATAAAAACAGATGGAGACTGAACTCCTCTTTCAATAAGACTTAATGAACTTTCACTAATATTTATTTTCTCAGCCAATTTTGCTTGAGTTAAATCTTTTCTTATTCGTTCAGCTTTTATATTTTTGCCAAGTATTTTATTTCTTGTATTCATATATATGATTGTACAAATATTGACATTATACACACAAGAGAGTATACTATTTCTGACTAGTATTATACTACTAGTTAGAGTTATAAAAATGCTATTAGGTTATTAGTATATTTGAACAAAAATTCTGTTATAAAACGCTTTCTTAAAAAACTTTTTGCATTCTACAAAGAAGATGCAGAGCTTATTTTTGTCATTTTTGGAATAAAAATCAAATTTAAATATCCTGCAATAAATAGATTGGAAGATATTTGCACAATTCCAAATTTGAAAGAATTGCTCAAGAAAGGCACAAAATTCCCTCACCCAATAGGCATTGTCATCAACGGAAACGCAAAAATCGGACACAATTGCACTATCTGGCAAAACGTAACAATAGGAGAAAGCTGTTCACCAAATAAAGAATACGGATGCCCAACAATAGGAGATAACGTCCAAATTTTTGCAAACTCTGTAGTTATAGGCGATGTGCAGATTGGCGATAATGTACTTGTAGGAGCAGGCTCTGTTGTTGTCAAAGACATACCTTCAGACACAATTGCCGCAGGGAATCCTGCAAGAGTTGTTAAATCCAGATTTTAACAACTCTGTTGAATTCCTATTTCTAATCTAACACCCCTCCTAACCTCCCAATAAGGGACGGAATGATGTTTCCTTGATTAAAAAAATTTATGCAACCTGAGCTTTTGCAGTTTTTGCTGCTTCTTCTTTGTGCTTTTTATCCAATTTGTTTGTAATATAAATATTCAAGTTTGGAATACCTAAACCAAGAACGAGACCTGAGAATAAGTAACCGGCAACCTGAGCCTTATTCAAAGTGCTTAAGCGTTTCTTTGTAATTTTCTTAAGTTCCGGTGACAACTTATCCAAATCTGCAACCATTTCTTTGAATGACTTTGCAACGAGTTCACCGTCAACATTCTTAGTAGATTTGATGCCGTTTTTAGCTAATGTCTCGACAAGAATTTCATCTCTTGTTTTTAGCGTTGCATTAAACATTTTCTTGAAATAACCTGATTTTTCTGTTCCTTTTTTGAAGTTCATTACAGATTTATTAAGTCTTTCTGCAGCAATTCTATTAACAATATCACCGAGTACAAGCCAGCTCAAGTAACCTAATGTATCTTTTGTGAGAACTTCTCTTAACTCATCTTTATCACGAGCAGAGAAAATTCTTGAAATAATTGTTATACCGTAAATACCTTTCAGTTGGTTAATGGTTGGCATCTTGCCTGTAAATTCCATTTTATCCATGAACTTAGACGGTGTAAACTGCCACGGTTTAATATTAAGCGTTGATAAAATCATGCTCAAAAATGCAACACTGCTCAAACCTTTCAAGCCAAAGAAACCTGCACTTGTGTCTTTAGAACGGCCTTCTACCCCGACAAAACCGTCTTGACCGGTTTTTAGCTTTGTCAGATACATATTTATAGGCTGCACTGAAAGACCTATTGCAGAAGCTATTGCAAATCCCATGCCTGAGCGGGTTTTCATAAACTTCTGAACACCTTTTACAAAGCTGTTTTCTTTGAACCCTTTATTATTCTTAATTTGTTCTACAAAAGCTTCATTAACTTTTTCTTTATTAAATGATTCAGATACAATGAAAATATCATTTAATAATGATTTTAGATTTGTATTACTTACAATTTTCTTATCTGCTGATTTAAGTATGTAGTTTGATTGAGCACCTGTATCTTCTGTTATTTTATTTATCAAAACTGCACGTGAATTAACAGTAGAATCTTTTGTCCACTTATGAAAATCAACTTTTTTATTCAAAAGTTCATCATAAAGCCTTGCTATTTCATCTACAGTTTTATTTGACAGTTTTACATAACCTTCTGCATCCGCTTGCGCAGAAGTTGGATTGTAACCTCTTACATTAGATAGAGTTTCCTTAATATATTCAATTTGTGATTTATTATTTTTAATCTGTTCAGCTTTATTTTGAGCTAAAATATTGAGAGTTTCGGGTGCAGTAAACATTTTGTTTACATTTGTTCCGAATTTCTTATTAAGAGCTCCGGCAATCATAGCACCGGAAGCAGCACCAAATAAACCTACAAAAGTATCGTTTACCGTACCCATAATTTCACGTCTGAATGTTTCAAGACCTGCTGCCGGACCACGCTTTACTGTATCACTTGCTGTTCTTGGGGACACCATAAAACAGAAGTCAACACCATTCGCACCTATAGCTTGATTTGTGGCTAAATAACGCAGCGTTGTATCTACCGCACCTTTAAAATGCGGTTGTTTTTCGGGTATTTGATTTGGCTGTTGTAAAATTGGTTGTACTTTCATAGTTTCCTTATTGCTATTTACGCTGTCTTTTGTCTGTTGCTATCTGCTCTAAAACCTGCCGTTAACTTTGAATATTTGACATTCAACGGTGTAACCGGCTCGTCTTTTTTTGTATCTTTTTCGGTTTGTGTATTTTGGATTTCGGCAAGTTTAAGAGCTTGCTCATGCTTTTTCTGAGTTTTTCTACGAGTAAATATAGGAATGATTACCCCTAACAAAGCTAATGATACACCGATATTTACTCCTTGGCAAGCCGCACGAAGATTTTTTGCTCTACTAAGCTCTTTTTCAATCTTTTTTGCTTGTGCTTCAGTAGGCTTCATCCCTTTTAGCGCCTCTTTAGTTTTACTTATAACTTCGTCGGAAGATTTTATATTAACATCTTTCACCCAATGAGTGAATTTTTTAATCAATGAAGCATCTTTACTTATCGGTTTTGTATCATTTAAAAGTGTAACACCGGTTTTCTTCTGAATAGCTGTTGCAGCAGCTTTTGCAGCGTAATCACCAAAGAAATACAAGCCGCAGAATGTTGCAATATCTCTAACTGTTGATTCGGCAAGCTCATTTTTATCATCCGCAGCTGCCATACGGGACGCAAATGTTGTTGTAGAAATTATTCTTGCCTGATCCATTGTCGGGAACATGCCTTTGAATTCCAACATACGCATTGTAGGCATTTTCATCATCGAAAGAAGTCCGACGCCTACCATTGAAGAGATGGAAATTAATTTTTGCTTCAAAAGTCCTTCTTTTGCCTTTGGATTTTCTTCTATATTATCGTTTCCTTTTGCAAAATCATCATATATAGGAGCACCTTTTGTCCCTGATACTTTTCCTGTAATCCAACGGTTAATATACTGCATAGAAGCAGCAAGAGGAAGCACTACAGCAAGACCCAAAATACTCTTTGTCTTAACCATCTTTTTACATTTTCTTGCAAATTCTTCTATTTTAACTCCGCCGCCTGTACGCTCATATTCTCTATAGAATTTGACCGTATCATCAAGAAGCGACCTTACATCAGGAGCCTTTACCCCGCCTACATGTATATTTTCAGAAACATGAGTTTTTTCTACAATCTCTTCAGCAATAGATTTTACTTGTTTGCGCATTTCTTCATTTGAAATATCGGCTTTTGCGATTTCTGCTAAGCGTTTTGAATAATCTTTAACAGTGTCATCTCCGAGTTCTCTGCCAAATTCTACAAGTTTTTCTCTGTCATATCCGTTTATTTCTCCAAGAATTTTTTGGATTGATTCAAAAACTTTATCTTCTGACGCAGATTTCATATAAGAAGATGCCATTTTGTTAATTAAATCACTGTCAGCCCAACTTCTTGACATATTTATGCCTTTTGGCATGAAAGCCGGATTCAGACATTTTGCAATGCCTAAAGTAATGAGACTCGGAATCATACAGTTTACAATTAAGCCGGATGATTCACGTCTAAATGCCTCAAATCCTGCAAACCAGTTGGTCATAGATTCAACAATTGTTCTCGGAAGTATAGCAGAGAGCATATCAATTACCGCAACATTGACCATAGGCATCTTTTCACATGCCTGTAGTCCTGCAAGCGCAAGCGTGCCAACACCTTTAAAGCTCGGGGACTGCATTCCCTTCTTTTGTTTGTGTGACAAATTGCTATTTATTCTGCCAGTATTTTCTTCTACACCAACTTTTTTAATCATACACATATACTTCAATGCTATAAGTCGATTATATCAACTCATATATATATTTAAAAGCGCGAGAAATTAAAAATTGCCTAATTTTTCTTAAATGTTAAGAGAATGTAAAGACGTATTTTTGAATATTTTTTTCGTATAAGAAAACATTTGTCTAAAAATTTAAAAACCATGCAAATAGTTATACTTGCATGGTTTAAGCGTTTTTTAATTATTCAAAAATTGATATTAAAATTTTTGTAAATTTTTGTAACAATTTTTACGGTTTTTACAAATTAATACAATATATTTGTAAAACCTGTTGTAATAATTGCAATATTGAACTTGTCTGCTGCCGCAATAAGCTCTTTAGACGCAAAAGGAAGTATTATTAAAGAAATTCTCCCTTGAGCAGCAACATTCAAATCGTGAGTTGTAATTGACATGTCAGAAGCCAAAATTGCTTCTTTTGAACGGTCACAAGAATAATCCAGAGCATATTCAATTGACGCCGACTGAAGCCCCTGAGCAACAGCGGTTGTTTTTAAATCTTTTACGACAACTATGGCTCTGGAAGAAGCATGTTTTGCTATCTTCCACGCAAAAACAGCATCTTCGATTTGTTCAACCGTAGGTTTTGTTTTGGATACAACTTTAAAGTTGTCTTTATCAAGCTCACTCAGATTAGGAGTTTGAGTAAGCGTACCGAGAGGCGTTTCCAAAACAGTATTGGACAAATACTTTTTATAATCCTTTAGAGGTGTATTTATCGTAACATAGCAAACACCGTGAGTTTCAAAATATTCTTTCGCGTTTTTTGTAAATTTCGGCGCAACTACAATTTTTGTCTCTTTTAGGAGCTTCGCCGCATCACTGTCAACTTCCGAAGATAGTGTCATTACAGATGACATAAAATCAATCGGGTCAGAATCCATAGTATTAACAATAGCCTCTAATATATCTTTCCCGAGAGATACGGCACAAATTCCCGCACCTGTTGTTGTGACAGCCGCTTTTACATCGTAAAATTCACTAATTACGTCCAAACCTTTCAGAATACTTATTATATCTGACCAGCTTAAAGGCTTGCTTGTTTCATAATCTATTGTTTTGTCATTATTCTCCAAACTTGCCGACTGAGATTCATTCTCTCCTGTTGTTATTTTTATCTCTTCTAATTTCATTTTTCTCTCTATCCTTTATTCTAATTTTGTACACCAATCGGCGAAGAAGACATTGGTATCGGTGCATAACTCGGTTTTGGCGCCTCAACTCTTTCCTGCTTCACATCAATTGTAGGGGTCTCTTTTTGCATTTGAGGAATGAAATCCGCAGGTTTCATAAGAGGAGGAGCAGGTGCTTTTACTCCGTCTTTTTCAGCATCACTATCTTTCTTATCTGCGTCCTTATTTTCATCGTTTTTACTCAAATCACCTTGTTTTATAACAGAAACGCTTGAGGCTCTGAATGGCTGAAGAATAACTTCAGGATATTCAAAATCTGCATTTCCGTATGGCTGGGTTGCTACAATCATAATATCCTTCCAGATTAGCGCCGGAATTGTACCACCCGTAATACCACCCATCTGAGAGTTGTCATCGTTTCCGACCCAAACACCTGTAACTACATCAGGAGTAAAACCGATAAAGTATGCGTCTTTGCTGTCGTCTGTTGTACCTGTCTTACCTGCTGCGGGCTTCCCTATATTTGCGGCGCGACCGGTACCGTTTGTTATAACAGTTTTCATAATCGCAGTCATTGTAGCTGCTGTATTTATATTTAGAACCTTGCTTGTTCTTGCTTTTTTAGCTTCATACAAGATTGTTCCTCTTGAAGATTCAACCCTTTCAATTGCATAAGGTTCGACCTTATAGCCTCCGTTGGCAAAAACTCCAAATGCTCTTGTCATCTCAAACAATTTAACACTGTGTGAGCCAAGCGCAATCGTATAGTCATAAGGAATAGGAGTTGTAATACCCATAACTCTTGCAAGCTGAATAACAGGTCGGATGCCAATTTCATCCATTAAACGAGCAGCACAAACATTTGAAGATACCATCAGAGCTGTATAAAGAGGTATCTTTCCTCTGTATTTATTACCATAGTTTCTCGGTGTCCAATTCCCTATTTTAATCGGCATATCGTCAATCATATCATTTGGAGAAAATCCTTTTTCGACGGCAGCTGTATAAATAATAGGCTTGAATGCCGATCCGGAGGGTCTTTGCGATTGAGTTACGCGATCATATTGACTCTTTGTATAATCTTTACCACCGGCATACACAAGAATTCTGCCGTCAATCGGGTTAAATGAAAATACTGCTGCTTGGTTTTTATCCTGCTTCATTCCCCAAGCATTCAAGTTTTTTATAATAGCTTCATTAGCAGTAACTTGAGCCTTGTAATCAAGTGTTGTTATGACTTTCAAACCACCGTTAACAATTTCATCTTCGCTAAAGCCAAGTTTTTGAAGTTCCTTCATTACATAATCACAAAAATATGGTGCCTTATTTGTCGCATACATTATAGGCATTTTTGAAAGAACTATAGGTTCTTCCTTTGCTTTTTCATAAGTTGCCTTGTCGATGTATTTCATCTTATACATTCTCAAAAGCACTTGGTTTCTGCGTTTTTGGGCAAGTTCTTTGTTATTATACGGCGAATAAACCGAAGGTGCCTGCGGAAGCCCCGCAATAAGCGCCATTTCTGAAAGTGTTAATTGATTCAAGTTTTTATTGAAATAAATTTTAGCTGCACCCTTAACACCGTACGCGCCTGAACCTAAGTATACATTATTCAAATACATTTCTAAGATTTTATCTTTAGAAATAGTTTTTTCTATTTGGGCTGCTACTTGTAGCTCTTTTATTTTTCTGGAGAACGTCTTTTCGTTAGATAAGAAAAGAATTCTTGAGAGCTGCTGAGTTATTGTACTTGCACCCTGCACGACATGACCCGCCACAACGTTTGCAACCATTGAACGCACGAGACCAAAAATATCATAGCCTTGATGCGAATAAAAATGCTTATCTTCTGTCGCAATTAAGGCTTTAACTAAATTTTCAGGAACATCTTTCAGTTCAACATTTGAATAAGCAAAAGCCGCAAATGTTTTTATTACCTCTCCGTCTCCTGCGCAAAATGTGGTTACTATATTTGGTTTTAGAGAGTTCAGGTTTTTAATAGGCGGCAAAGATACCAGATAAAACTTCAATGCAATCATACCTGCAAGAAGTACGCCTATTGCAAAAACAATAATCGTTGTTAAAAACCTTAATAGCGGATTTTCAACACTTACCCTCTTATTTGCCCTCTTTCTGTTTTTCGGAACGTAATTTCCCATCTCAACCTCTTTGTTTGATTTAAAATCCTCGATGCATTATATTTATAATATAATTTTACCAAAGAAAAATATTAAAAGGGATTTTCAAGAATAATGTTAAGTTTTTTGACAATACTGAAAAACGAAATTCTTTCTTACTTTGTTCCTGAAAAAATGGAATACAAAATAACAGGTAAGTGTTTAAAATGCGGAAAATGCTGTAGATACATGTACAGCTTTGACACGTACACAACAACCGATTTTAAGATTATGCAATTTTTGTTTCCTGCGTACAAAAGGTTTTATATAAGAGGAAAAGATGAGAACGGAAACCTAATTTTTGCTTGCAAATACGTAACAGAAGAAGGGCTGTGCTCTGTATACGAAAAAAGGTTAAGAATGTGCAAAAAATACCCCGCCTCAAAAATATCTTATGCAGGAAAACTCCACAAAGGATGCGGGTATAAAGTCGAAGACAAAAGCTTTGAAAGTTACTTAAAAAAACTAAAAAAGTAAAATTCCGTATTGTTTAAAAATAGGGTTTTGTTTTTCTTTCGGATGTTTTTTTAGAAATTCTTTTAATATCTTTCTTGCCTTTAAATATTCGTGTTTTTTAATATATAAATTTGCTAAAGCGCACACATAATTCGGGTTACCCTCCGAAAGAGAAACCAAATATTTATACTCTTTTTGAGCAAGTTCAAAATTTTCTTGCTTCATATAAATTTCCGCTCTTATTTCGTGTAAATCCTCATTATCTTTAATGCTAATCGCGCGTTCAACATATTCATCCGACATTTCATAATTTGAGATATAAAAATAACAAATCGCCAGATTATAATATACTACTGAAAGCATATCATTATTTTTAGAAAGCCTTTCTGCTTTTTCCAGATACTTTATCGCTTCAGGGTATTTTTTCTCTGCTGCAAGAATTTCTGCCAGATCAACATATCCGTTAGGAAGATTGGGCGCTTTTCTTATATAGTTTTTTGCTTCCCGAACCTTTGAATAATTTATATCTTCATCATCTCCCAACACTAAATATGAAACGTAATCATATTTTAAATTATCGGCATTCGTTATATCTGGACGAATTTTATACAAAAGCTCCAATGTTGTTTTATCGGCATTTGTAAGAACACGCTTTGTATCATTCAGAATGGAATTCTTATCTTTTGACATATACATAATATTGCCCTCGGTGTAGCTATGCCCCATATATCCGAGCGCGTGAAAGATTTCGTGTAAAGCCGTGTTATACATCTGGTTAGGCGTAAAAAGATTATTTGCAGCATCATATACATTAAACTTTATTACCATATTTTTCAGCTGATTTTGGTTAATTACAGGAGTAGTATAGGCTACAACGTACTTTTCACCCTCCTGAGGCGTATCCTTGTATCCTGCTATAAAATCTACAATAATGTTAGCTTGCCCCGTCCTGACTCTTACAAATTTTACTCTGCAAGAACTTGCTCTTTCCCATTCATCGAAAGCGCTGTCAATTGCAGATATTATTTCTGACGGAACACTTGCGGCGTGTTTGAAAGTATATGTTATAGGCAAAGTCCCCCAGTGAATAATTTTGCCGTTAAAAGGAGCCTGCCCTATATAATTTTCAGGATACTTATCATGAATTTCACGTCTCAAATTGTACAAAAAATATTCCGCAGAAGCTTGCGCGCTGTCAACTTTTTCCCCCTCAGCCATTTTTACAAGCTTTTCCTGAATATCTAACGTTAAAGGAGCATTAATAAGTGAATTAACGTATCTTTCACGAAACTTTGTATCTTTATTCCCAAGACTAATGGATTTTTCATAAAAAACTTGTGCCTTTTCAAAATTATTCTTGCTTGAATAAAAATCTCCGATTCTTACGTATATCTTGTCGGCATTTGCCCTAAAATAAAAAGCAAAGCACAATAAACCAACAAGAAACGTATAAAATATAATGCGCAAATTCTTCATACGGGATTACTCCTCGTCATCTTTTACACCATTATCAATATTTAAAGTTTTTACAAGCGAGCGAATATCACCTTTGAGTTTAAAATATTCCGCAAACTTTGGTGTAGTTTTTATATTAAAAGATCGTCCGTTTTTATCTTTATGTCTTGATATTAGCCCTTTATCAAGAAGTTCCTGAACATGCTCATACGCATTTGAGCCTCTTAAATCCTTCAAATACGATTGACGAATAGGTTCTTTTAATGCAATTACAGTCAGAGTTTTTAAAACCGGCGGTTTCAGCTCTACAGGACAAAGTTTTTCGACAATATCCAAATGCTCTTGTTTAACTTGCAATATATACCCGTTTTCATCATCTATTTCCAAAGCACCTTCTCGAGATGCGTAATCCATAATAAGCTCCAAAAGAGCTTCCTCTACTTTGTCCGGTTCTTCTTCAAGAATTTCTGCAATTTCATTTATTTGAAGAACTTTGGCAGTAACAAACAGAACCGCCTCAATCCTAGACTTCAACTGCTCCATTTGATTCCTCTCTTATTACCGTTTTAGCATTATTAACGGCATCCAAAATATTATCATCGTCTTGTGTTACTGTAGTGACGGCAGGTCTTTTTACAACATACAAATCAGAATAAAATTCGTCCTGCTCCAAGTCGTAATCACTATCTACTGTTAAAAACAGAAGTGAAATATACGCGCTTATTCTATCCATTCCTAAAAGCGTAAGCTCATTCAATTCTATTTTATCCTGACGATTTAATATTTCTTCCAAATTAGCTTTAAGCCTTGCAACTCCCTGCTCAATGTATTC
>CACZPB010000123.1 GCA_902782905.1 uncultured bacterium | reverse complement strand
CTAACATCACTTTTTTCTTTAACAGCTTTTGCAATTTGCGTTTTTGTTTCATCCATAAAAGGATAATACTGCTTAACTTTTCCGAGTTTCCATAAACCGTTAAAATTCGTATTGTTTGCACTGATCGGTTGAATATTCATAATCACACACTCCTTTTGAATAAATTATAGCATTTTAAAACAAAGTTTCAATACAATATGAATATTCTTAAACCTGTAAAAAAATAATTTGCTATCAAAAAAAAATACCTCGAAAGGTATTTTTTTATAGTTAATATTTTATGCTATTAAGTGAAAACCGTATTCGTTTGGATTCTTATGTGCTAAACCGACTCCATCCTGTCCAAGTGCGACTTTAGTGCCTGTTTCATCAGTTGTATACGAATGGTTTTGGGGTATTGATATTCCGTATTCACTGCTTGGTTCCGCCGGTTGAATTCTTGGCTGGAACGTTGTTAGACCGCCTAAGCGACCTAGTGAACCCTGTCCGTATTGACCATATTGATAATTTTGTTCTAATCCTGTTAATGCTGGTATGCCCATATAAATATACCTATTTTATCTGCGTACATATATATAAAGTATTCTAAAATTCAAAAATTGCTATATTTAATAAATTTGTTACAAATGTTTACACACAAAAATAACAAACAAAAAAAAGCGCCTGATGGCGCGTGATAATTGGTTAATTAATAAGGTATTTTAATAAGGTTAATAATATAGTTTAATTATTTTTTAGACTTGAACCAATTTATTGGATTCCATTTTGAACCCGTATTCTGAGTCATATTTGTTGATGCTTTTGATGCAGATTTAGAAAACATTCCGCTAAAACATTTTTTTATTGCGAATATACCTATTCCGACAGCTAGTATACCTTTCAACCAATCGGGAGTTGAATTGTACAGATTTTCTGCTTTTGCGGTTGTACTATACACTCCGTTTTTAACGTCACTTAGCCCCCCCATTGATTGTTCAAAACTGCCTTGATATTGAGCCCCTATAGAAGGTGCTCCAAAGGAGCTTGCAATCCCTAGAGTTGATTTGGAACCAATTCCTTGTGCACCAAACATACTGCTTCCTACTGTTGAATTTGAACCTATTTCTGTCTGATTATAAACGTTTTGACCTGCGTTGTTAAAAGAACCTGTAGACGTAAAGCTGTCATAAGCACTTCCGTGATTGTGATACATTTGTCCTTGCATCGCATTATTTAAGTAAGTTTCAGCTTTAATATTCGCATACGGGTTAACCATTCCCTGCATAGGAGATGCTACCGCTCCTATTGAGAGTTCAGGGTCAACATAATCTATGATACCTTTTTGGTAAAGACCATTCAGAGTATATGGATTAACTGCCATATTAAAACACCTTTTACTTACTACACATCTATATAAAGTATTTTTGTTTATAAAAATTGCTTTTTTGATTGTGAAATATTAAGTTTTGTTAAGATATTTGTTAGAATGTATTACCCCACCTAACCTCCACTTAAATTGAGGGGAATAGTTTTATTTATTTTTGAAACTTTCTGCTAAAATGAGCTTATGCAGAAAAATTTTTTTAAACGTAATTGGCAAGTTATACTAATAAATTTACTATTGTTAGTTTGTTTCATTATTTTTTACGGACAATTTGGGAATGTATTCGTCGATTGCTTTAGAGAAGCATATATCCCTGAGCAGATGCTAAAAGGAAATATATTATATAAGAATATCTTTTGTATTTATCCTCCCTTTGCATACGTTTTTAACGCGCTGTTGTTTAAAATTTTCGGTGTGAATTTAAATGTTTTATATTTTGCTGGATTTTTTGCGTCTGCATTAATACTGAATTTAATTTATCAGATTGGGAATAAATTTTTACCCCAATTTTATTCTTTAATTATCACTTTATTAACAATATCCGTTCTGATTCTTTCTCCAAATGTATTTAATACAATTTTTCCGTATTCATTCGGAATCGTGTACGGGCTAGTTTTCGCTCTTTTTTCTGTTTATTTTGCGCTCAACAAAAAATTTCCGCTTTCATATCTGATGTATTCTTTTGCAATCTGCTCAAAGTATGAATTTTTATTCCTTCTGCCGGCGATTATTTATTTAAGCGGCAAAAAGGATATTGTCAAAAATATTTTCGGGTTCACAATTCCGATTATATTAACTTATTTACCCCTGTTTTTAAGCGGTCTGACACTTTCGGATTTATATAATCAGCTGTTAATTATTATTGATATAAGCTCAACAAAAACTCTGCATTATTACTATAAAGCTGCAGGTTTAGTTTTTTCTCCGCAAATGAGCATTATTTATTTAGTTAATTTTATAAAAATATTAATTCCGATATTATTGATTTCAAAATACAAAAATATTTATTCTGTTTTGTTTTTGGTTGTGTATCTGTTCTATTTTGCCTCTCCGGCACTTTTCGTTTACATATTTCCTCTGATATTAATATTATTCGTGTATAAATTTAAAACCCTCAATAAAAAACAAAAATTTTTAATAATGTCCACTTTATTAATATCTGCAAAATGCTTTTTTGCTCTGGCTCTAAAATCTTATGGAGTTTATTATATACCACTTGGAGTATTATCAATTTTTATTCTTATATCAAAAAATCTAAAAAAATCTTTCCTTATTGTATTGATAATGCTAACCCTGATTTACGGAGTAAAAAATTCAGTTTCATTAGCGAAAAATAATCAAAAAATAAGTTCACAAAGAGGGAGTATTTATACAACAACAGAATACGGGAATTCTATAAATGAGATATTAAATTATATAGAAGAAAATACAAGCGCTAACGATAAAATATATATTTTCCCTGAAATGACAGCACTGAATTTCTTCACAAAAAGAGATAATGACAACAAACTTTATTCCCTGATTCCAATGTATGTTGAGTCATTTGGCGAAGAAGGAATTATTAAAAGAATTGAAGCTAAAAAGCCAAAATATATAGTAATAGTAAAATATGATACTTCAGAATATTTCTATAAATATTTTGGTGAAGATTATGCGAAAGAAATATTTAAATATATAGAAGAGAATTATACTAAAGTTAAAGAATTTGAGAGCAACGAATTATTTATGGTGTACAAGTCGTTATAAATATTTGTTTCCCTCGCCCTATGGGAGAGGGCAGGGGTGAGGGGTAAATGGGGGTAAATGTATTTGGCTCTGCGTGAGGGCTACAAACTTTGCGTCATTGCAAGGATAAATGTATTTTGCTCTGAGTCGTGACTACAAACTTGGCGTCATTTGCAATGACGCAACCGCGCTTTATTTTGAACATTTTAAACCGGACTTATTAACATTTTTATTGACCCGCTTACTTTAGTCGGCTACTTGCTAGTTCTTTCATAACCCCTCTCTAACTCTCCCCATCAGGGGCGAAAACTCCTTCCCCTGATGGGGAAGGTTGGGATGGGGTATAATAACTCATCTAAAATCATTTGAATCATTTGTTAAGTTTTGTAACAAATAATTTACTTTGTGAAATTAAGTAAAATTTATATACTTTATATATATACGAATGTAAGAACAATAAGAGGTAAAGCTTATGGTACTAGCAAAAAGCGCGTATCAAAGATACGTAAGGCAAGAGTATTTTAAAAATGATATCAGCTGGGCATACGGTCATGGCGGCTCAAGCGGTAATACAATTTTTAATATTACCCACAACTATGGTAACACCGGCTTTGGTGGCGGGTGTTGCGGCGGCAGCTTCTGGTCAGGCTTTGGCAGAGGTCTCGGCTGGGGACTTGGTCAAGGCCTTATGAGCTTCTTTGGCGGCGGTATGTTCGGAGGCGGCTTCGGTGGCTTCGGCAACTTCGGTTTCGGAGGCTTTAGCCCATTTGGCGGCGGCTTCGGTGGCGGTTTCAACTGGGGCGACGTCTTTGGCAGCAAAAAAACTAAAGAAACTGAAAAACCAAAAGAAACTGAAAAACCAAAAGAAACTGAAAAACCAAAAGAAACAGAAAAACCAAAGACAGAAAAAGAAACTGAAAAACCTGAAAAAGATGCAGATTATAAAAAGCTGAATGATTTTCATGAAAAATTGAATAAGGCAAAATCTAGTGATTATGATACATTGAACAAAGAACTTAACGAACTAGAAAAAGCACTTGATGATCCGTCTAAACCTGACAATAAAAAACAAGTAGATAATTTAAGAACACAACTCAATAAGCTGAAAACTGATACTTCAGATCCTACTAAACCTACGGATACATCACAAACGAACGATATATCTGTAAATAAGCAAAAGGATGATGTTGACCCTAATAATGTAAATTCTCTTAATGATATTAATAAACTTACTCCAGAACAGATAAAAGCACTATCTAAAGATGAGGCAGTTGCTATATTGGAGAAATTAGGTATAAAAGAAGACAGCGAATTACCATTCGATTGTGCAAGAAATTTAAAAGTTTTGCAGATATTAGAAAAATCAGGAATAAACGTAAAACTTGGCTACAATCTAGGCTCTAAAGAAGAATATAAAGTAAAAGACAATTATATTGAAGGAAAAATAACCTTAGCTGAAAATGCCAGTGAATCCAATATTAAATATACAATTGATTGTTCAGCTAAAGGAACACAAGGTAATACATACGACGTTGAAGCAACTAAAAATGAAAAAAGTAATAACATATTAAAGGTTACTTTGAAACAAGGCGGGAAAAAAGATAACAACAAAACTGCAAAAAAAGATACTGAGTCAGATGACCCAATAATTTATGAAGCGCCAGCACAAGGTTCAAATATAAAATGTGCTTACCGCGATGGTCGCAGATATACAACTACTACTGCATAAAAAAAGACCTCTATAAGGTCTTTTTTTTATGCTAAAATTATTTTATGATTAAGCTTGTTGCAACGGATATTGACGGAACAATACTGATTCCTGAGGGAGAATTTACATCTGAGGTCAAGGAATGTATCAAAAACCTTGATAATAGCGGTGTTAAGGTTGTGCTTGTTACAGGCAGGATGAATGCCGCAGCGGAGCTTATTGCGAAAGACTTAAATCTAAAAACTCCTGTTGTTTCTTATCAGGGCGGTTTGATTAAAGAAAACGGAAAAACACTTTATGAAAGATATTTGACGAAAGCACAGGCTGAAAAAATACTTGCTTGGGCAAGGGAAAATAAGATACACATAAACCTCTATAACGACGATATTTTGTATTCCGAAACAAATTGTCCTGAAATCCAAAGATACTGTAATAATCAGCACACAAAATATGTCGTAAAACCGTTTTCTGAGATAAAAAAAGATAAAATTAACAAACTCCTTGCAATAGATTATAATCATCCTGAACTCATAGACAAGTTTGAAAAGGAGTTACCGAAGCTTTTTCCTGAACTCTACATTGTAAAATCGACACCTTATTTTTTGGAGTTTTCAAATCCCGAAGGCTCAAAATACTGCGCGGTAAAATTTTTGAAAGAGTATTACGGTTTAAAAGACGAAGAAATCTTGACAATAGGTGACCAAAACAACGACATTGCACTCTTAGAAGCAGGCGGAGTTAAAATAGCGATGGGAAACGCAACAGACGAGCTTAAGTCAATTGCAGATTGTATAACAGATAGCGTTTATAATAACGGTTTTGTGAAGGCTATGGAAAAGTTTGCAACCCCTCGCCCTTGAGGGGAGAGGGGTAGAATTTCAACACGAAAGCGTAAAAGCTTGAGTGTTAGAAATTCGGGGTGAGGGTGGTATATGCAAGATTTAAAAATGTTGGTAAAAGAACTTAGAAAAAATTTAACATTCCCTGAGCAAATAATATGGCAAGTGCTGAGAAACCGATCCTTTTGCAGCAAAAAATTTAGAAGACAGGTGCAAATTGACAACTATATAGTTGATTTTGTGTGTTATGACTTAAATTTAATTATAGAACTTGATGGAAGTCAGCATTTAACAGAAGAAGCGGTTAAATATGATGAAGAAAGAACGCGTGTTTTAAAGTCAAGAGGTTTTAATGTTATAAGATATTATAATAATGACGTATTAAATAATTTAGACGAAGTATTAGAAGATTTATATAAAAAACTTAATTAGTTCTTTATCACCCTCACCCCGAATTTCTAATTTTCGAGCTTTTATGCTCTCAAATTGAAATTTTACCCCTCTCCCCTCAAGGGCGAGGGGTTATTAAAACAGATTCTGCTTTTATTTTGACATCAGCGCCGATTGGGAGTGTAATTTTATTGTCAGCATGGGTTAATCCATCTATTTTTACAACGGGAATTTGGAGACGACTTGCAAGCTCTGTAAAATATTCTTCAAGCCAAACTTCATTATCAACGTCTAAGAAATCACCAATAATTATCCCCTTGCATTTGCTCCTGAAATCATCAATGTTAATGAGCTGTTGAAACATTCTATCTATCTTATAAACAGGCTCATTCAAATCCTCTGCAAAAAATATAAAATCAGATTCCGGCAAAAAGTCTTGACCGCAAAGAGATACAACGGTAGAAAGATTCCCACCAAAAAGAATTCCTTTTGCTTCACCTTTATAATAAGTTTTTGTGATTTTGTATTCAGCCCGTTTGTTGTTTACAGCCTCAAAAAAGGATTTTATTGTTTTGGATCTTGCCCCCTCACCCTCAATCCCTCTCCCGCAGGTCGAGCGACGGCTTGCAGCATCACTAGTTCCCCTCGCCCCTTGTGGGAGAGGGGTTAGGGGTGAGGGGTTGTAAAAATCGCTCTGTGCCATCGGAGAATGATAGGTTATAATGCCTGTCCGCTTCCAAATCATTAATAATAATGCCGTAACGTCCGAAAATCCGCAGATTGGCTTAGGATTAGCGTTTATAATGTTATAGTCTATTTTATTTATAAGCCTTATCGCACCATATCCGCCGCGCGCGCAGAGTATAAGCTTTATTTCTTCATCTTTAAAGAACTTATGCAGTTCTTCTGTTTTGTCCTCATCATAACCTGCAAGGTACCTTTTTTTATCGAATATGTTTTTGGAAAGCTTAGTTTTAAACCCTAATGCTTCAATGTTAGCTTTAGCCCGCTCAATTTTTTCTCTGTCGCAATCGCCTGAGAGAGCAATTATTCCAATTGTGTCACCGGTCTTCAAATTCATAAGTCGATTTTAACATAATAAATAAGTTAATAAAACCCTCTCCCTTAAT
>CACZPB010000122.1 GCA_902782905.1 uncultured bacterium | reverse complement strand
TTTATATAGCCTACAACAACATATTCTTCGCCATTGTTTGCCAGGTAGCACCCTTTTTCATCGTCAATCGGCGCATCACTAATAATATTATATGTTTTATCATCTATTGAACACAATTTGGATTTGTTGGAATTTTGATTTTGATTTTCTTCTACATTATCTTCCGTTTTCTTTTCTTTTTCAGGCTCTTGTGTATCATTTAACGGATGTTTTATATCAATTTGAGCCTCTTTTTCATTTTCTTCTTCATAAAAAGGTTTAAATGAAACATTTGAAAGAGATTTTAGCAGAGAATCTTCATCAATGACAACCGTTTTGTCAGGTTTATCCATATATTTTTCCGGATTTTTCTTAACATCTTCTAAATCAGGCAAAACATTTGAAACCTCAATTGTTGATACGTCATATCCTGTCGCAGCGATTTCCTCTTTATCAGAAGGTCTATATGCATTTACATCCTTTTTATTTTTTTCCTTCTCAAGATTTGGCAGTTCATCATGTACATTAATAGTGCTGACCTCATAGCCCTCACTATAATACACTACGTCAGGCTTTGCCTCCGATTTAATTTCTTTACCGTCATATTTTTTTAATTCTTCGGATAAATTGGGAAGCACATCTTTAACATTAAGAGTAATTATCTCTGATACATTATGCACAGGCCCGTATTTTTTGTTTTCCAAATCTTTTTGCACAGCTTCTGTTCTCAATGAACTTGTACGTAAATCGGTCACAAAATCATTATCCAGCTCTACATTCATCAAATTTTTAATTGCGGAAATATCCTTGTCTGAAAACATTATTTGTCTGTCTACAGATAAAGTAGTTACTATATCTTCAAATCTTTGCAGCTTTGTTTTTGGTGGTTTTATTGTCTCTATCGGTACGGTCGCAAGCGCTTGCATAGCATCATCGCTTATTTCCGAATTCAAAAGTTTTTCAATTTTTTCTATATCAGACTGTGAAAATTTAAGATTATCATCATTTATAAATTTGTTATACAAGTCCATATTTATTAATTGTTCAAGCTGAATTTCCTGTTCTCTTGCGCTGGCATTGTCATCAAAATTGAAATTACTTAAAAATTCATCAAGTGCACTATTTTCTTCATAATCCTCCTGACTCTCTGAAGTTTCTTTGAATAATTCATCTAAATCAACAATGACGTCTTCTGCATCAGTGTCTGTCTCTTTTTGCTCTTTTTGAATTTGCTCAAACGGCTGTTGCAGAGATGAATCAGCGCTTTGAGAGATGTTATTTGCTGACAACTTTGTGTATGAATTTACATACATTTTATCTATTTTATCAATGGTTTGTTTTATACCCCTTTTTGTTTTCTTTTTTTCCTTTGTACTATTATCTTCATCATCAACATCTATTTTTAAATTTTCGCCAAGCATTTCAACCATTTTTGCCTTACTTTGTAAAAAGAAATATGCTATAAGAGCGATAAATAAAGCTATACCAGCCAAAGTCAAAAAGATTTCCGTTCCGGATGCTTGTGGAATCTCTGTAGTTTTTTTTGTCGCATCAACGGGTTGATAATTTTCTGCTGGTTCTGTGCTTGATGAAATACCGTTATTATAATCTCCTGAAACATTAGCGTTTTTGTTTTTTGAAGAACGCATTTTGTTTTGTTCCACAGCATTTTCATCGTTTATTAAAACTTCCGATGCTTCATTTTCTGTAATTGTTTCTACTTCTGGAGACGATTTTTCAACTCGTTTTTTAGACGGTTGTCTTTTTCGGATTTTTTTTGTTTTTTGTTTATCTGCCAACTCCGCTTTTTGGGGAGGTTTTTCTACATAGATAGCTGACTTCGCGCTTAGCTTGACATTTGGATTTGTTTTAACGGTAATTTTTGTGTAACCGTTTCCTGTAGGAGTATACGGCATTGTCTTTATGTCAACACTCTGCACATTACTCGATAATTTTGGTTCTTTAAGCATATCACTTTTAATATCAGGAAGCATAATTATGTATGTCGACGCATCTCTTTTTATAAGATTCAAGCCGCCTGTATAATTTGATTGGGTAAACATTGTCATATTGACACTACCGCTCTCATCAGTTTTAAACTTAATTGATTTTATTGTATTTTTATAATTTTCCGCTCCGAATGCCCCCGCGACAACTACCGCCGAGGCAAGAAATAATGCTATTGTCCTATTCCTGAAACGCTTCATAAACTGTATTTTATCACAATTTACCTAATCTAGGTATACACTATTTAAATTACATATCTGTGACAATAATTCTTTTGTCGGTAAAAATTCTTTCAACATTCAAAATGGTGTATGGGAGATCGTTATGTATAAATTCATTCTCAAAGTATCCGTCACCTGACACCAGCATTCTCTCGTTTGGTATATCAAAAAGTTCATTTATCTTATCTATTAAAAATGCTAAGTTCAAATCCCCGCAATTTACTACAATTATCGGTTTTTTTTCCACCTTGGATTGTTCGGGAATATTAAGAAACTTTTTCAAATTCAGCACTGTCATATAATCCCCTCTAAGATTCATCACACCCTCAACAAAATCAGGAGTTCCTGGAACTTTTGTGATTATTGCATTTTTTAACACTTCTTTTAAATACGAAAGTTTAATACAATATGAATCTTCATTCAGGTTGAAAGAAATGTATTTGCTTTTTGCATGTAATTCATCCGACACAAGCGAAAATTTATTTTTATTTGCAAGAGCCAAGCTTCGTTCTGTCATAATGGTTTTAGATTGTTCGTCCTGCGGAAATAAGCTTTGTACATCCACAGATGCCCATTCACCGTGTTCTTTAAGCAATTTTTCTATCGCGTAGGTATTGATGATAAAAATTGTTTCTTGATTGTATTTGTACAAAGAATCAATTATTGTTTTACTGTCAATAAATGGAATGGAATCTATCATAGAACTTTCAAATGGCAATATTCCTATGACTTTATTTGTTATTATTCCAAATATCGTCTCATCTGTTTTCACAATCAGAAGTTCGTCGTACGTATTATATGGAGTAACTTCTATGTCCAAATAAAATCTTATATCAATGACATTAATTACAAAATTATTATATTTTAAAAGCCCTACTATATTATTTGGCAGCTTTTGGGGATAATCCAGAGCCGGAAGCTTCATAATCTCCAGCACATTTTCTGAATTTATAGCATATTTGCTGTCTCCTATGCTAAAAAACAGGTGAGTATTCTTTTTTTGTTCAAGTAAGTTATTGCTGTTCATATACAATCACCCTGTTTCTTCCGCTTTCTTTGGCTTTATATAATGCCTCATCCGCCGACTTCAACATTTCTGCCGGATTTTTAAAATCAGTTTTGTTTTCCGTAAGCCCTATACTAACGGTTACTTTGGTTCTTACACCATTATAATTAAAGTCGTAATCCTCCACTGCCTTTCTCAATCTCTGAACTGGAATTGTAGCACCGTCAATTGGTGTTTCAGGCATTATCATGATTAGTTCTTCCCCGCCATATCGATATAGCATATCAGTTTTTCTAAATGACGATTTCATTAAACTCGCAACAGTTTTAAGTACGTAATCTCCATATTGATGCCCAAATGTATCATTTACCTTCTTAAAGAAATCTATATCCAAAATAGCAAGACTGAAGTCCGAAGGGTGTCTTTTGGCACGGTTAAATTCTTGTTCTATACCTATCTCAAACTGCCTTCTGTTGTACAAGCCCGTGAGCCCGTCGAGTACTGACATAAATTCTTTTTCGGTATATTGATATTTCATTTTGAATATCATCAAAAGTTCGGATATCATTATGTCGAAATACTGAAAAGATGAATATTCAACATTTTGACGCGCGTAAAAACAAATACCGCCGATTAAATTCCGGTCAAAAACCAACGG
>CACZPB010000121.1 GCA_902782905.1 uncultured bacterium | reverse complement strand
TAATATAATCTATTGCTCCTTCTGTAGAATTTGCCATAGATGCGGTAATTCCGTCAATGTCTATTTTTGTAATTCCCATTTTTTGGAGTGCAGTACTTCCATTTATAGCATCATCTAAGTTTTTAACATAATTCGGATATTCTTTGATTAATTCACTAATTTGGTATGCCCCTAACATAAATATAAATGCCAGTAATAAACCTAATATAGCCAAAGCCCCGAATAATACAATGCATGTAGCAATAGGTCTTGGCATTTTCTTCTCTAATTTGTCAACAATAGGATTCAATGAGCATGCAAATACTAACGAAATAAACAGCATTAATGCTACATCGACATTTGTAAACATAAAAAACAACAATAGAACAATAAAAAATCCAAAAAGAATGCTGCTAATTGGAACATCTTTGTTAAACAATTTTATCATTTTCCCTCCAATTTTCTTATTGCACAATGAAATAATCATATACAAAACTTGTTTATTATTCAATTCACTTAATAAAAAATTACAATTTTAAAATTAGTGTTTTAAAAATTAAAAGGAGTAAGAGTATTTTTTGTTGGGGATGTAAGCATAGCGTGTTTGCAGCTGTATTCCAGAGTTATACATCAAATCTGATTTAATTTTGTTAAAATCTACTTTTTACTCTTTATTACGTTTTTTTCAAAATATCTTCAAAATACCATATACCTTGGCGAAGCCAATTTTCTATTTGCTTAGAACACTTTTTATACAATTGTACTTGTTTTAATGCTACTCGGCAACAATAAGTTTGATCTACTTTATTAAAGGATTGTTTTAGCAATTTTTCTTCTTTTGGTGTAATTTCTATATTTCTTACGAATACCGACATCGTATTAAACATAGGGTTTAACGGATAATTCAGGAAGTGATGCATTATTCGCTTTACAGTTAATTAATATAAAAACTCTTTTTATTAAAATTTATTGTTTTGTTTAGAATGAAGTTGCTTTTAGTTTTATATTACGAATTGTAAAATTGTTACGAAAAACCTTAAACCTTTCTGCATGATTAGCCGAATACATGGATATGTGATAAATAATAAAGGGTTAAATTATGCAAATGAATGTAGAAGGAAAATCAAATGGTATTTTCAAAATAGGAAAGAAAAAATATGATACCTCAAAATTAAGTGGTGGTGTAAAGCTTGATGCAAAGATGTCTGAAAAATCCATCATTATCTTCAAAACCTTAGATGGTGGTTTATCTGCAAATAAGGGTGTAAAAGATGGCGCCAAAGCAAATGTTGGAGCTAAGGATAATGTTTTGGATAAAGAAGAAATAAACCAAATCCTATTATTTTTGTCACAAGAAGCAGGTAAGAATAAAAAGCTTGGCAGAAGAGAATTTCAAAGACTCGTAAAAGATTATGGTCTGAAAGAACAAGGTATTACTGCAGAGGATTTGGCTGAATTCTTTGAAAATATTTTAGCACAGAGTGAACTTATTGAAGAATCAGAAGTTAAAGAAGATGAAGAAGGTCATAGAGTTGTAGTTACCAAAGATAAAAACGGTAGTGTTGAAACAAGAAATGCAGATGGTACATACAATGTAAAATCTAATGATAAAACCAAATACTATACAGCTGATGGCAAACTAGAAAAAGATGTAGTTTTAGAAGATGATACAAAAACTACTACAAATTATGATACAGAATCAGGCGCAATTACAGGAAAAGTTGTTAATAAGGGCACAACAGAAGACGTATATGATTATGTTTCAGATGATTTCAGACTTAAAAAATCAACAGAAAACAAAGCTCTTGTCGGAAAAGAAAAAGTTACAGAAATAGAATATAATGATGAAGGTGCGATTTCTGCCAAAACTATCACTCATACGGGTCTTAGTAAACAGAGATACGAATTAAATGAAGAAACAAACACTTTGTTACCAACAGAAGAAATCATTAATCCAGGGTCTAAAGATGGTGAAGTTAAAACAACTTTTGAGGTTCAACCCGGAGGAATAAATATCGTTTCTACAACTGTGACTAATGAAGGTACATTAAAAATTGTTTATGACATAAAAGATGGTGAATTGGACTCAGATGGTGTTTCTGCTCTTGAAAAAAGAACTGAAATGCTGTCAAAAGAAGATGGATATGAAGAAGTAAAATATGACGAAAGTGGAGAAATAACATATACTTCAAAAACAAAAGAAAGAACCAGAGTAGAAAAACGTAAAAATGATGGAACAAGTGAAATATATATTCAAAATGATAAAGGTTCTGTTGATCAGAGAATTAAATCAGATGATTCAAAAGAAATAACAACAAGAGATAATACAAAAGGTACAGTTACCATAGAAAGATACAATCCAGGCGAAGATAATCCGTCATTTATACAAGTTGAAGACAAAAAAGCTCATACAACAACCCAAACTATTGTTGATGATAAAAATATAACTGTAAAACAATGGGATAAAGACGATAACTTTGTTGAAACCAAGTTTGATAAAACCGGTAAAAAACAAATTTCTCAAAGAGTAGTTCCGAGTAAAAAAACTCAAGAGACTATGATAGCTCAGCAAACTTATCTCCAATATGGAGTTGATCCTGCATCTATGAGTAAATATAGTTCAGGAAATAATAAAATTGCTGTAAAATTTGAGATTGGTACTACAAATAAAAATAATCCCGGAAAAGCTAAATGGACTTATAGAGATCCTGCTAATAAGAATAAAACAAAAACATTTACATATGATACATATACTAACTATGATGCAAAACCAAAATTCAATGCTCAAGGTGAAATCATAGGTGTAACTTATACTCCTCACCGTAAAAGTGTAACCGGCAGAATTATAGGTGATGTAAAAGGTTCTCCGAATACTGTACTAGTTGCATGTCAAGGTAAATTATATTATGTAGATAAAAGAGATGGAATTCCTCGTGAAGCAAAAAGAGTTAGAGGTGATATTGCATTTGCTAATGCTAAAAAAGAAGATCATGTAGATGCAAATATTATTCACACAGCCGGTGGAGTTGATGATAAAGGCAATATCAGTGGTATCGAAACTAAATACGGAAGTACTGATTTGGTAATTCTTAGAAATCCACAAGGTAAACCTGTTACTACAAAAAACGGAGACAAAATTGCTGTTGATAAATTTGGAAATCAATATGTTATTCCAAAAAAATCTGCACTAAACGCTAAGGATTATGCCGGAGATTATACAATTACAGTACATGGCAAGAAAGTAACAATTCAGCGAGATGCAAATGGTAACCCAATTACTGAAGGGCATTATATGAAAACTTTCTATGTTGCAAAAGATGCAAATGGTAACAAAGAGCTTGTACCAAAAGCTGATGGTAATATTGCATTGTTATATGATGATACAAAAAGAAGTCTTGGTACAGGTAAACCTATGGCTATTTTTGCAGAAGGCGAAGTTGGGAAGCAGGTTTACGGGACATTCCTGGGTGCAGAAAAAATTGCTACTGATGCACAAGTTGCAAGAGAATTTGCAGCCCAGGCAGCTGCTGGCTTGCTTGATGAAATATCACACGCAAGAAAAGTATTAGATGATTATAATTATAATACAAATGATGTGGATCTTAAAGATGAACCGAAAAATTACAGAGCAGGCGACGGACAATCTTGGGATCATGAATTTGTAGATTGGATGTCAGGTCTTTGGGGTAGTGACAATAGAGAAAGTAAAGTCAGAGAAAAATTAACAACTTTAGAAACAAACATAAAAGCTTTACAAAATGGCAAAATAACTCAAGAAGAGTTTGAAAAACAGTTTTATGCAATTACTGGTCAAAGGTTTGATAAAGTAGCACTTGCAAAATTTTATGCAAATCAAACTAAAGAAACAAGGAATGGAGCTTTGGGTGGTACTAATGCAAATGTCATTGTTAATGACTATATAGGTTCACAATATTCAGCATCTGGCAATTTAAAAATGGGTGCAACTGTTGGTACAAGTATTCTTGCGGCAGCTACTTTTCAGGGTGAATTAGCACCTGTTATAGGAGCTATGGGTGCATCTGCAGCATTTGATTTGTCTCATAATGCTACTACAGGTGCAGATGTTGACTGGAGTCTTGTAAGAAAAAATGAAAAAGGCAATTATGAACTTGGTGATCTTGGTGAAATTGCAGTTAGTGTATCAGAAGAGGGTTTATTCTTCTGGGGTGCAGGAAAAGCTTATAAAGTTATTGAAAAATCTGTTGCTGCTCCAATTGCTGAAAAATTCATGGAAACAACAGGTAACAAATTGCTTTCAAGAATAGAAAAATATCTTTACCCCGAAATTAAAAAATTAGGTTTCAAAAATGCTGATGAAGCTTTGGGAAGTTTGGCAGCGAAACAAGCTGCCGGGGATGTGCTTACGGAGGCTGAAAGTTCTGCACTAAAATTGTTAAACCAACGCTCTGTGTTGTATGAAGCTATTCACAATCCATCTGCTACGACTTTGCATGCTTTAAAGAATATGGGTCTTGCATCAGATGAAGTTTTCACAAAGAATCTTTCTCGAGTGCCTTTAAGAATGATGCCAAAAGCTATTGCTTTTGATGCTGGTTTGGGTGCAGGTATGGAGTTGGCTCAAACAGGTGAAATTACTCCTGATGGCTTATTAAAATATGCCAGCATGTCATTGTTATTCCAAGGAGGTATGTATGGTATACGCAGTATGCGCGGCATGATAAATGGCCGTAAATCTTCCGCAAAAGAAACCCCTGCTGAAACTTCTGAATCAAAAACACCAACATTAGATGAAGTTACAAACAATGGAGAACATACAGGTGGTAAACTACATCCACAAAAACAAGCTCAAATTCATAAAGAAATTCATCAAGCTTTTGAAGATGGTGTTACACCTGATGAAGCTGCTGCTATGTTCGAAAAAGGTGCCAGCCAAAGGGCTGTTAACAGAGAACAAGGACGTGCTACTCAACGTCAAGTTCTTGATGAATCAGGTATATATGCAATTAACAAAGAAAGATTTGCATATGGCGAAGGCAGCGAAGAAATTATTGAAGCTATGAATAAAAACTCAGCCCAAAATGCAGAAAAAATTATGAAAGGCGAAGGACCTATAACTCCGCATGAAGCTTCTTTATTAGAAGATCATCTTATGAATAACTTGAGATCATCTGAAGAAATCCGTCAATTTATGTCTGATTTGGGAAAACGTGTTGGTTTCGATGGAAACGGTAAAATGCATGTTGGTCAATACCAAGGAATTGATTATTCTGCAAATTTGATGAGTAAAGCTCAACAACGTTTAAAAGCAGCAGAAGCTCGTGAAGCTGGATTCAATCAAGTTTCAAAACACTTAACAGAAACTGTTAATAGTGGTAAAGGATTAAATGATACTAATGTTGCAGAAATAAAAGCATATATGGATAACCCTGATGCTACAATTCAAGAGTTAACAACTCTTAGAGAGCAAGTTGCAAATGTTGGGAAGAAATCTTCAGCTCAAAGATCATTGTTGAAAAAACTTGATGAAAGAATAAAAATACTTAAAGCTGAAGGAGCACCAAAAGCCGAAGGAATTGCAGATTCTGAACCAAAAGCAAAGGCAAAAGCAGGAGCTGATGCAAACCCTGCTGAAACTTCTGTATTTCCAGAAAGCCAAGCTTTTGAGGACGCATTTAAAAATATTGCAAATAAAAAGAATTCATTTATCAAAAAAGGTGATCAAGTTGATAAATTAGGTGGTCAATCAAGAGAACAATATAGCAATCAGTTAAAAGAATTATGCGACAAAGCAACCACACCTGAACAATTAGATCGTTTAGCAGTAGAAGCTAATAAATACTCTAGTCCTGTTGATCGTGAAGCATTTATGAAAATAATTGATGCTCGCAGAGCTGTACTTGCAAAAAAATCAGCAGTCCCTGTTGCCGATAAAGCTCCTACAGCAGATAATGCTCCGGTAAAAGAAACTCCAGCGCCAAAAGAAATCGTAAAATCTAGAGCTGAAGGAGCACCAAAAGCCATAGCAAAGGCAGAAGCCGAAGCAAAAGCAGAAGCTGAAGCAAAAGCAAAGGCAGAAGCTGAAGCAAAGGCAAAGGCAGAAACTGAAGCAAAAGCAAAGGCAGAAGCTGAAGCAAAGGCAAAGGCAAAAGCTGAAGCAAAGGCAAAGGCAGAAGCTGAAGCAAAAGCAAAGGCAGAAGCTGAAGCAAAAG
>CACZPB010000120.1 GCA_902782905.1 uncultured bacterium | reverse complement strand
TTTTAGAAGAAACTTTAGCTCCGCCAACAATTGCTGTAAATGGTCTTGTAGGATTATCTAAAGCTTGAGATAAACATCTGATTTCTTTTTCCATCAATAAGCCTGAAACAGCAGGTTTAACGATTTTTGCCAATTTAGCAGTAGAAGTGTGGTTTCTGTGAGCTGCGCCAAAAGCGTCATTAACATAGAAATCACCAAGTTTTGCAAGTTCTTCTGCAAATGTCATATCGTCATCTTTTGCTTCTTCAGCTTTGTAGTAACGAATATTTTCAAGTAAGGCGATTTGACCGTCAGCAAGCTTTTCTACATAAGGAGCAGCTTCTTCAACTGACGGAATAAATACTATTTCTTCACCGAAAACTTTAGCCATATATTTAGCAACCGGCTCTAGAGTAAATTCAGGATTTTTTTCACCTTTTGGTCTTCCTAAGTGAGCCATAAGAATTATTTTAGCACCTTTTTCTTTCAAATAGTTTACTGTAGGAACGATAGCTTGAATTCTTGTATCGTCCGTAACGTTTTTGTTTTCATCCAAAGGTACGTTGATATCAACACGAACTAATGCTCTTTTACCTTTGATGTCACCTAAATCTTTAATTGATTTTTTCATGGTAAATTTTCCTTTCTTTATTTAAATCTCTTCTTAATTGCATGAATATATTAACACAAAAGTGATTAAGTAAATAAGTGATTATATGGATAAATGGTTTTTACAAATCGTAACATACACTACACATCACGGCTGTTTCGGGTTACAATGTTCCATGGAGTGGCATTTATGGAAGCGACAATGGATATAGAATTCACAAATTATAATTTTTACTCAAGCCGCTTGGATATGGAGCTCATATCCAATATAGTTGACACGCTAAAAGAAATTTTAGAGGAAGATAAAAAAGAGGAACAACCTCTGTTTCTGCGTGTTGCAGATGACTTCCTTCTGAATATTGCAAGAAAAGTTGTTCAGGAGAAGAAGAAAACTTTTCTTATAGGTATCACAGGCGAGAGTGCTTCCGGAAAGACGGTTTTTGTGGATAATACTATTGAAGCTGTTATGAAAGAGAAAAAAGAGGGTATTTATACTGTAATAAGACAAGATGATTATTACAAAGATACTTCTCGGGAATTAAAAGAAGCAGGCAGTTATGATGCTCTTTTCAAAACAGGATTTAGTTTTGACACTCCTGATGTAATTGATTTACAGCTAATGCGCAAACATTTGGAACTTTTAAAAAGCGGTGAAACTGTTCAATCTCCAAAATATGATTTTGTTACATGCGAATCTCATCCGGACGGAGATATTAAAAAGCCGGCTAAAGTTATTTTAACTGAAGGCTTATATGTTTTAAATGAAGAAGTCCGTGACATTATGGATGTTAAAGTTTATGTATTTACTCCAATAGATGTAATAAAAGAGCGCTGGTACAAGCGTGCCGTGTCAAGAGGTAAGACAGGGGAAGCTGCTGATTTGCAGTTCAAGGATGTTAATGCAACTGCGCAGAAATATATACGACCAACATATGGCATATCGGATTGCATAATAAACGGTATGGTTGACAAAGACTATATCAAAGTTATTACAGATAAGATTCTTGCACGTTTAAGTGAAATTTGCTGTTAGAAATCAGCACATAACAATCCAGATAAGTTTTCTGGCTTGTTTGCCTAAATAAACTGCGATGACTGTAAAGAAAATATCATATAAAATTTGTATTCCGCTTTGGTTTGCAATCCAACTGGTTACCAACTCCATTGGAGCATGTCTGAGTGTTGCAATAAACAGCATATATAGCATGCCGAGTATATGTATTGTAATAACTCCGATTGTAGAAATCGCCAAAACCCTTAGAAAAGCCACTTTCCCTTTGAGCAATGTTCCTGCAAAAAATACCGCCGGTAAAAATGCTAAAATATAGCCGAATCCATATTCAAACAGATATTTAATGCCGCCTCCGAGTGCAAAAATAGGGAAGAAAAATCCAAGAATTATGTATCCGATTATAGATAAAATGCCAAATTTTCTGCCCATAAGTGCTACAATAAAGAATACTACAGGTATTTGCGGAATATACTGATAAGTTTTTATAAAATGGTGCAGTATGTCACTGTCAGAAAGGTAATCTTGAGAGAGATAACTTATTGTATCTAAAGGCAAATAAGGATGTTTTATCGTTATCTGGGTAAAGGTTGCAACAATAATCAGCAGTACACAAAGTCCCGTCATAATAAGGGTACCTAAGGTGATTCTAATGGGTTCACCTTTATATTTGAAGCTATTTAATTGTTTTTGTATTCTCTTACTCATTTATTTTAATCAGCGTAGTTAATTTTTCACAGTTGTTGTTATAAATCGTTTTAAATTTGTCATAAAATATGTTTTCAGTCCACATTATAAGAGCATCTTCACCGTTATCTTGATAATATCCTTTGCGTGTTCCAAGAGATTGAAATCCGTATTTTTCGTAAAGTTTGATTGCCGGAATATTTGAAACTCTGACTTCAAGTGTAAGATATTTAATTTCGTCTTTATAGCAATCTTCAATGATTTTATGAATAATAGCTTCTCCGATATGGTTTCTCAAATAATCGTTTTTGACTGCAATTGTTGTAATGTGTCCCTCGTCAATTATATGCCAAGTTCCTGCGTATCCGACTGTTTCTCCATCAGGAGTCTTTGCAACATAATATTTTGCGAGGTTGTTTGACATTTCATCATAAAAAGATGATTTTGCCCAGTGATGTTTACCGTATGCTTCTGATTCAATAACGACAACATCTTCAATATCATCTTTGGTCATTGGTTTTATTGTTATTTCAGATATTTTTTTCATTACGGGCATATGCTCTCCCAATCTATATCGTCTTCGGTTTCTTCCCCCGGTTCTATTATGTGGTCCCCGTCTTCCAGCATTAGCATTAGCGATAATCTAAGTTGTTTTTTGTAGTTTTCTAATGCCTTTTCTCTGGTTTTTGCACAAAATGCAAAACTTGGTATTTCCTTAATTTCAATATAATGATACGGATTACCGTTAAAATCAAGGTCTGTTCCTTCAATAAGTGTCCAAGGAAGGTTCATATAATATTCTAAATCTTTTTCAGGTTCGTTAGTCATCAAGTGACCTTTCATTCAAAGGTTGTTTTACCATAATTCCCTCACCGCCGATTACGTTTGCTTGTTTACCGTTAATATAAAGGAAAACAGGTTGTTTCGTGTTGGCAAGTGATGTTTTTATGATTTGGTTTACTCTTATGTAAGTGCTTTCGGCTCCGCCTCCGCTTTCAAATGCAGGTGAAAGGTCGATGAGAATATTATTTGCTCCCTCTCTTATAGATAAAACTTTGGTTCCTGCTGGGATTTCAGATGATAAACCTTTTGATTTTTCCCATTTTGTCGGTGCTTGAATAAGCTCTTTTATTGCAAAAGCAAAACAGGATTTTTCAATAGCAGTATCGCATTTTCTGTTGACAGAGCGGAGTTTCCCGTTTGAATCGGTTATGAATATCTTAACATTTTTGATTTCGTGTTTTTTTATGTCTTCTTTTTGATCTGTTTCAGTATCAATAGGTGAATCCACGGTTGTTTCTGTGTTTTCTTTTACAGTTTGTCTTTCAAAATTAAAACCGTTTTTTGCAAAAAACGAAAAATATACATAAACACATGTTATGACTATAAGACAAAAAATACCGAGTTTTTGAGAAAAATTCATTTTTTATTCCTCTTTCATTTTTGATTGTTCCCTTACTCTGCCGGTGTGGTAGGGTGGATAGGCTTTTTGGATTGCCCTTCTCAATTCTTCCTCTTTACAAATATTTTACCATTAACTTTGACCATGTTGTCAACAATATTAATATTCTCAATATTTGCTCTTGCATCGTTAAGTTCATCATCAAGTTGTTGCAGAGTAAAGTCAAGCGGGTTTAAAAGATTGATAAGGTTTGCTACCTTATTAAGTCCTAAATTCCCGTATGAAGTATCTATGTGTACATTTTTGGAAACAATTTTATTATTAATAATTTCAAAATCTGTAGACATTACAAAAGATTTGTCTTTGGAACTTTTTATAATCGGGAAATTGTAATCCATAATTATATAGAACTTGTTATTAGCCATTTTTATGCGGACGTCTTTTGCTACAAATAAAGGTGATGCAACTTTGTTTACATAATGTAGAACCTTTTGATAATCTTTTTCTTTAAGCGCTGCATTTATTGTTTCGTCAGACAATTTAATCTCGTATCCGTATGTCATATCGGATATAAACAAGGGCGGATTTTTAGTATAGTCGATATAGTTGTAATCAGTGAGGGATTTTATACTTAAATATGGTACCGGAAGTTCATTAATCCGAAGATCATTTCCGCTGATTTCAAGATATTTAAATATACCCTTTTTCAGACTCAAAGTAGAGTATCCTTCTAAATTAACATCAAACTTTGCGCCAGTTTCTTTTTTTAGAGCTTTTTTGATTGCTCTTTTTGCTATGCTCTCTGCTATAGGTCTAGTTATTGAAAAACCGCTATGATTTTCTAGATATTCTTTTGAATATTTATCAACCCCTGCACAGGCAGTGTTTACAAATATAATTGTAATAGCTAATAATGTCAAAAATTTTTTCATACTTGAAGCCTCATATTATTTTTTTGCGGTGTTTACTCCTTCGTTAACTCCGCGATAGAATTCGTTTGTTATAAGCTGAGAATATTTTTTCTTTTCACTTATTGACAGTGCAAGTTTTTCAGAACCATCAGAGGTTTGTACACTTGCAATAATACCACTTAAGTCAGAAAACGGAAGTTTTGTGACGTGAGCGTCAAATTTTGCGTATGGAACTGTCTGCCCGTACATTTTTATTGTTCCTCTGCTTGTGACGGTTATATCTTGTACTCGGGCTCCTTGATATTTGAACTTGTCAGATAAATCTTTTAGTTTTTTATCAACATTTTTGCTTTTTATATCTTCTTTTGTAAGAAGAGCTTTTTTACCGGAATCAAGGATTACCATCTTTTGACCGGAGGCTTTATGCTCTGCAATCACAGCTTTGTATCCTGCAATACTCATTGTATTATCAATTTGAAATTCTTCGTTGAGTTTTGAAAAATCTCCGATTTTTTTAGCACTTTGAGCATTATGTTGGGCGATAAAATTCCCGATGCCTTCTTTTGCCATCTCTACATATTTTTGACCTCCGATTGAGTTAAATCCAATCAAAGCGAGAACTATAATAAATGCGTTAAAAATAATTTTAATCATTCTAAACATTACTTGCACCTCGTGTGTTTGTTATGTACAATTATAGCTATGACAAAACCTGAAATCAATCTTATAAATACCAAGGATTTAAACCCTGAAGATTTAACTCCTGCCATGGCAAAATTTTTGGAAACAAAGCGAGAAAACCAAGATTGTTTGCTTTTATACAGGATGGGTGATTTTTACGAAACATTTTTTGAGGATGCCGTTACTATGTCTCGTGAGTTGGAGCTCACGCTAACAGGCAGGGAGTGCGGGAAATTGGGTAGAATTCCATTGGCAGGAATTCCTGTTAAGGCACTCGAGGGTTATTTGGAAAAGCTTGTTAATAAAGATATCAAAGTTGCAATTTGTGAACAGCTTGAAGACCCGAAACTTGTAAAAGGTGTTGTAAAAAGAGGAGTTGTAAGAATCATTACAGCCGGAACTTTGTATGAAACAAATTTTTTGAAGCAGGGTAAGAACAATTATATTTGCGCCGTATATAAAGAAAAAGACAGATGGGGTTTTGCATATACGGATATTTCAACAGGAGAATTTAAAGCTACGGAATTAAGTTATGACCTGCTGTTAACAGAACTGGCTCGTATTCAGCCTTCTGAAGTTGTTGCGGTTTCTAAAAAACTAAAGCTTGAGCCTTTTCAAATAGTTCCTGAAGAAACAGTTGATTTGCCGGATGAGATTGTAAAAAATTACAACTGTTCAAAAGTCCCTTCAAGAGTTTTTGAGCAAGGTTTTGCAGAAAATAATTTGAAAAGTGTATTTAGAATTCAATCATTGGATGCTATCGGATACAATAATTGTCCTCTCGGTTTCAGAACTTCAGCAGGCTTGCTTGCTTATATTTGGGAAAATACTAAGGAAGGTTTTCCAAAATTTGAAAGAATTGAGACTTATGAAATTTCAGAATTTGTTTCAATTGATTCCGGAACAAGAAAAAATCTTGAGCTCGTTGAAACAATGAGGGATAAAAGTAAATACGGATCGCTTTTGTGGGCAATTGACAGAACGGTCACAAATATGGGTGCAAGGCTTTTGACCTCTTGGATATGTCAGCCTTTAAAAGATAAAGATAAAATAATTGACCGACAAAATATTGTAAAAAAAATAATCAGTTTTGCGGAAAAACGTTACGAACTTCAGAATTTATTAAAAAATATTTATGATATTCAGCGCTTGTCAACAAAGTTGAGTAATGCATCGGCAAACCCGCGTGATTTTGTGAGCTTAAAGCTTTCTTTAAAAGTTTTGCCGGATTTGGTAAATTGCGCAACATCAATAGATCTTGATGTTTTCAAATCTATAGAGGATAAACTGAGTGCTATTGGCGATTTCACTGATATGATAGAGCGTACAATAAAAGAAGATGCTCCCAATATCCTGAAAGAAGGCGGACTCATAAAAGACGGTGTAAATTCGGATCTGGATTATTTAAGAGATTTGATGTACAACGGCGAAAACTGGCTCAAAGATTTTGAACAGAGAGAAAAAGAACGTACCAGTATAAATACCCTCAAGGTCGGATATAATAGAGTTTTCGGGTATTATATAGAAATTACAAATTCTAATATTGATAAAGCGCCTGCTGATTATGTAAGAAAACAAACTTTGACTAACGGCGAGAGGTTTATAACAGAAGAACTTAAGAAACATGAAGATGAGGTTTTGACTGCACAAGTTAAGGCTTATGAGCTTGAATATAAGTTATACAGTGATTTTAGAAATTACGCAAAAGAATATGTAAGTATAATAAGGGATACAGCAGAATGTGTTGCAAGATTGGATGTATTTACTTCTTTTGCTGCAATAGCTCAGGAAATGAACTATGTTTGCCCGAATGTCGATGAAAGCGGTGATTTTGTTATAAAAGGCGGCAGACATGCTGTTTTAGAGCAAATATTACCTTTGGGAACGTATGTGGCAAACGATATAGAACTTTCATCAACAGACAGTTCAAAAACACAGTTTATGATTTTAACTGGACCTAATATGGCAGGTAAGTCTACTTACATGCGCCAAAATGCTTTAATTGCAATATTGGCTCAAATAGGCTCTTTTGTACCTGCGGATTATGCACAAATAGGAATTGTAGATAAAGTATTCACAAGGGTCGGAGCAAGTGATGATTTGACATTGGGAAAATCAACATTTATGGTGGAGATGACAGAAACGGCTTGCATTTTGAACAATGCTACATCCAAGAGCCTTATCCTGATTGATGAAATAGGACGCGGAACAAGTACTTATGACGGTGTGGCTATAGCTTGGTCTGTTGCTGAATATATAGCAAGTACAATCAAAGCCAGATGTATATTTGCAACCCATTACCATGAACTTAATGTAATGACAAAGACATATCCGCAGATAAAAAATTACAGAATTACCGTAAGTGAAGAAAACGGTGAAATAGAGTTCTTAAGAAAGATTGTTCAAGGTGGCGCAAGCAAAAGTTACGGTATACAAGTTGCAAAAATGGCAGGGCTTCCTAAATCGGTAATATCGCGCTCGGAAGAGCTGATGAACAGAATGCAAAGAGATTTTTCCAAGAATCTTTCAACAAAGAATAAACACTTGGAAGAAAGAGCGGAAGTGTTAGCACCGCAGTTAAATTTGTTTTAAATTCAAAATTTATGGTAGAATAGAGTAAGCAATATTTTATGAGGGAGAAAAATAAGATGGAAAAAATGGCAGACATTGGTGTTTTTGGCGGGTCAGGATTTTACAAGTTTTTAGAGGATATAAAAGAGGTTAAATTTGACACTCCATACGGAATGCCTTCTGACAGTTTATTTATAGGCAAAATTGGTTCGCATAGTGTAGCATTTATGCCGCGCCATGGGAGAAACCATACTATATTGCCTCATCTTATTAATTACAGAGCAAATGTTTGGGCAATGAAAGAAATTGGCTGCAAGAGAGTTATTTCACCTTGCGCAGCCGGAAGTTTACAAAAACAGGTTGAACCTGGGCATTTTGTAATTTGTGACCAATTTGTTGATTGGACTGACGGCAGAAAATCGACCTTCTTTGAGGGGCCTATTGTTACACATCCGTCTGCGGCTGAGCCTTATTGTCCGGAGCTAAGAAAACTTGCAATTGAAACGGCAAGAGAACTCGGAATTACTGTTCACGAAGCAGGGACGGTAGTTGTTGTAAACGGGCCGAGATTTTCAACAAAATCCGAGTCAAAATTCTTTACTAATCAGGGATGGGAAGTTATTAATATGACAGCTTTTCCTGAGGCATACCTTGTTAAAGAGATGGATATGTGTCCGCTTAATATTTCACTTATTACCGACTATGACGCAGGACTTGTAGGCGATGTTCCTCCTGTATCACATGGTGCGGTAATAGAAGTTTTCAATAAAAATATAGATAATTTAAAGAAGCTGCTTTTCACAATGATAGAAAAAATTCCTGCGGATAATAATAACTGTAATTGTGCAAATACAAAAGCTAATTCACAATTGCACTAATCAGGAGGGATGCAAATGTTAACAAGAGCTGTTGCTAATCTTTTTAATCTGTATAATATATTGCTTTTGATAAGAATATTTTTAAGCTGGATACCAAGCATTGATTGGGAGTCTCAGCCCTTCAAGTTTACAAGAGCAATAACCGATCCGTTGTTGAACATATTTAGAGGTATTATTCCTCCAATAAGCGGTCTGGACTTTTCACCCGTTATTGCAATTATTTTGCTTCAGTTTGTTGAAAGTGCTATTTTGAGAATTATTGCAGGCTTGTAATTATGATTGATGTTGAGATAGTGAAGAAAGCAATCCTTTTGACTCAAGCCGGAAGAACGAATGAGGCGGAAAAAATATACGAGGAATTGCTTGAAAAAAATCCAAACGATTCTACTTTGCTTTCAACTATCGGACTCTTTTATGTAAACATCAAAGATTATAAGCGTGCTTCAAAATACCTTAAAAGAGCCTGTGAGATAAAAGAAACTTTGGGAACTGTTTCAGCTCTTGGATTTGCAGAGTACGAGCAAGGTAATTACGGCGAATCAGCATCAATTTTAGAGCATGCGCTCACACTTGGTGAGAATTCTGATATTTATAACAGTTTAATAACAAGCCTCTTTAATATAAGGAATTATAAAAAGGCAATTGAATATACGGATAAGATGAATGAATTATATCCGGATGATTTGCGCTCAACAATAAATAAGGTCAAGGCTCTGACTCAATTAGGCAAAATGCAGGAAGCAGAAACGCTCTGTGTAGAAACTCTTAAAAACAACATGAGCTCAGCTTCTTTATGGATGGAGCTCGGTTTTCTAAAAGAACTTATTTATGTAGATGATAGGCAGGCAAAAGAATGTTACAAACAGGCAGCAAAATGCGGGAATCCGATTGCTTATTTTAATATCGCTGTTAGTTGCGGCAAATTGGGCGAGTATGAGGAAGCAGAAGAAAATTTTAAAAAGGTATTGGAAATATTTCCGGATGATGAGGATACAAATGCTTCATACGGAATGTGTCTTTTAAAACAGAGAAAATTTAAAGAGGGGTATGAGTATTTTTATCGCAGAAGTAAAAAGTTAGAAAACTCAACAATAAGATGGTGGAAACCCTATCAAAAACTTGAGGATAATTTGGTAATATTCTGCGATCAAGGATTAGGAGACCATATTCAGTTTATTCGTTATTTGCCGTTTTTGGGTGAAAGAAAGATTGTTGTAAAAACACATAAAAGCTTAAAGAGATTGTTTAGT
>CACZPB010000119.1 GCA_902782905.1 uncultured bacterium | reverse complement strand
TTAAGTATAAATATATTAGCTGATTACGGGTTTTATAGAGGAAGATTTGAATAATGTTTAATTTTAAAGATAATGTAAATGTAAAAAAAGAAGTAGGCTGGCTGCTTCCGGGACTTGAAGTAAAAAGATGGTTTTTACTTATATTCTTTGGTTCTATTATGATAGTTCTCGGTTTTATGGTATTAGCAAATGTCAGACCCATATATATGACGCTTGAACTTATAAGAAAAGCTGCGCTGATACTTCCTTCAAACATTCTTGCCGCTGTTTTTATACTGGTCGGTGCCGTAATATTCTTCAAAGGATGGCAAAAAACTACGCTCTCTATTATGGATATGAATTCCGCTAAGGGGAATGAATCTATATTAGAAAATCTTTACAGAAGAAGAAAATTAAACAAAGGTGCGAAAGTCGTAGCAATAGGCGGTGGTACAGGTCTTTCGATGCTGCTAAGAGGTATTAAAAAATATACAAGCAACATAACCGCAATAGTTACAGTTGGTGATGACGGAGGAAGCTCCGGAAGGTTGAGAGAAGAACTCGGAATTCTTCCCCCCGGAGATATCAGAAACTGTATAGCGGCATTAGGCGATGACGAAGATTTAATCACAGAACTTTTTCAATATCGTTTCAAAAATGGAGAAGGACTTGAGGGGCATAGCTTCGGAAATTTATTTTTAACAGCTCTTTGTGCAATTACAGGCAACATGGTTAAGGCAATAAAAGAGTCTGCAAACGTATTGAACATCAGAGGTGTTGTACTTCCTGCAACACTTGATGATATGAAATTGGGTGCAGAATTTGAAGACGGCAGAATAATTCACGGAGAGTCAAATATTCCGGAAGCAAACGGGCAAATTAAACAGCTGTTTACAGAGCCTGCAAATTGTGAAGCTTTACCGGAAGCAATTTCTGCAATTCACGGTGCTGATTTAATAATTTTAGGCCCCGGAAGTTTGTACACGAGTGTTATTCCTAACCTGCTTGTTAACGGAATTGCTGATGCAATTGCCCGTTCCAAAGCAAAGAAAATATATGTTTGTAACATCATGACTCAACCCGGAGAGACGACTGATTATACTGTAGCAAGCCACGTTAACGCTCTTTTTAAACACGCTAAAGGCAGACATATTGTTGATGCAGTGCTTGTTAATAACAGTCTTCCGGATAACATATCCGAAGGGTATGCTCAAGCAGGTTCCATTCCGGTAAGGCTCGATATGGAAAATATTGCACCTATAGGAATAGAGGTTGTTTCTCAAAAACTTATTCAGGAAAGCAAAGAAGGGCTTGTAAGACACAGCTCAAACCGAGTTGCTAGAGCGGTTTATTATTGGTATAAAAAATCAATGAAGAAGTAATATTATGGCACATAAATCAGTAACAAAATTTCAACAGCTTAAAGATAATAATGAAAAGATTGCACTGCTTACTGCGTATGATTATTCAACCGCGCAGGTATTGGATAAAGCGGAAATAGATGCAATCTTGGTCGGGGATTCACTTGCAATGGTGGCACTGGGTTATGAAAATACATATAACATAACCATTAACGAGATGCTGATTTTCGTAAAAGCCGTGTCGAGAGGGGCAGCAAACTCTTTTATTATAGGAGATATGCCGTTTTTGAGCTACAATTTATCAATTGAACAAGGGTTAGAAAATGCCGGAAAAATGATTAAGGCAGGTGCTAATGCCGTTAAGCTCGAGGGTTGTAACGAACATATTTTAACTCTTGTCAGAAGATGTGTTGAATCAGGAATTCCTGTTCTCGGACATTTAGGATTCACACCGCAGCTTATGAATACAATTGGCGGATATAAAATTCAGGGTAAGAGTTCTGACAAAATTAAAACGATTTTAGAGAGTGCCAAAAAACTTCAGGAAGCAGGCTGCTTCGGAATAGTTTTGGAACTTATGCCTGCTGATAGTGCAAAATATATAACAGAAAACCTTGAGATTCCGACAATAGGTATAGGAGCAGGTGTCGGATGTTCCGGACAAATTGTTGTTACGGATGATATTTTAGGTAAATTTACTGATTTTACTCCAAAGTTTGTAAAAAAATATAAAAATCTTCACGATGAAGTTTTAGCCGGAGTTCAGGCATACAAAAGAGAAGTCAAAGAAGAAATTTTCCCTTCTGAGAAAGAATCTTTTGAACTAAATCAGGAAGAAAAGTTAAAGTTAACCAACTAGCGCCTGCACTTAAGACCTTTTATCTTACCATAGATAGCAAATCTGACTCATTATAAGCTTGCAAATCAGGCTTGATTTTGATTGCGGTTCTATAATCATTTTTGAAACCGTCAATGTCACCCAACTCTTTTTTGATAGCAGCTCTGTAATAATATGCGTCTGCGTATTTGTCGTTGTTTGCAATTGCCTTGTCCAAGTCAGCGACAGCTCCTTGCATATCTCTAAGTACACATTTTTGAAGCCCTCTTATGTAGTAGCTTTCGGCAAGTTTAACATTTGTGGTTGCTTCTTTAACAATTTTTTCGGTTCTGATATCAGGCGGAGTCTCAAATTTAACAGTTCCTACTCCGGCAGTTAAAAGTGGTGTTGATGAATTTGAAGCTGGTTTTGAAGCTGATTTTGAAGAAGCTGTAGAATTTTTAGATGTAGAATTTGTTTTTGCAGCGGCAATCTTCTTTGCTTCATCTCTTTTTTGTTGTTCAGCTTCTTTTGGTGTTTGCTTGAAACTATTTGCAGTAGGTGCAGGAGAATAAGCGATTTTCTTCTCTATTTCGTTTCTTGCGCTCTCTGATTGAGATTGTATGTTCTTAATTGCGGGAACTGCTGCTATTACGTGTTCATTAGATAATAAAGGTTTTACGTTTTTTATAAATACTTGATTTTCTGCTAATGCGACTGCTTTATCCAGATCTATTGCAGAACCTTCGTTATCGAAATAGAGTCTTTTGAGTCTTCCTCTGTTAGCGTAAGCAATGCTGTCATTTGGGTTTAGCTCTATTGCTTGAGAGTAGTCACTTAATGCTCCGACATTATAGTTTAATCTCTTTTTTACAACTCCTCTGTTATTGTACGCTTCCGAGTCTTTCGGGTTATATTTTATAGCCAAATCATAATCCTCAAGGGCACCTTTATTGTCGTTTGTCATATATTTTAGGTTGCCTCGGTTGTAATAAACATCGGCATATTTAGGGTTTATACTAAGCGCTTTTTCGTAATCTTCCAGTGCACCGTTAATGTCTTTCAGGGAGACCTTCAGTACACCTCTGTTATTATATGCGTAAGCAAAATTAGGGTTGATTTTGAGCGCGGAATTATAATCTGCCATAGCACCTTCAAAATCACTCATATATTGTTTCAAAAAACCTCTGTTTAAGAAAAGCATCGGATTATTCGGGTTAATGCTGATTGCTTTGTCAAAGTCTTCTATGGCACCTTTAAGGTCTTGTTTCAGAAACTTTATAGACGCACTGTTAGAATATTGAAGTGAGCTGTCAGCAGGTGCTTGAGTTTCTGTGTTATTAATATTTTTATCGGCATTTTTTTCTGCTGCTTCTGAGGCGCAAACGCTAATGAGCAGCATTAATGCAGCTAGTGTAACTACGATTTTTTTCACGATATGTACTCCACAAGTCAAGTTGGATTCGATTAAATCTTAGCATGTCAAAATTTTATATTCAATATCTCTTGTAACATAATTTACAAAAGAGATTACCTCTTTTAAGAAGTGATGTTAAAAAACAAATTACTGTTGTTGCAATTAGCGGTTATTAATGCTATTCTTACAGTATGCCGATGTGGCTCAGTTGGTAGAGCAACGCATTCGTAATGCGTGGGTCGGGAGTTCGAGTCTCCCCATCGGCAGTTTTGTAGTTTGACAGATGATTGGCACGGAGACGAGAACTCCACAAAACAAAGTTTTGTCAGGAGTTCGAGCGCGAGTGAGCTGAGGGCGGAGAGCTTTTCTTTGAAAAACGGAGTTTTGAAAAAGAAAACTCGTAGTCCCGTTAAACGCGAACGAGCAAGACAGTCTCCCCATCGGCAGTTACTTTTTTCCTTACGGAAGGAAAAAAGTAACCAAAAAAGGAACGAATATTGGGGCTCTTAGTCTAACTACTAAAATGACGATAGATACCAGCTGGTCAGGAGCTCGAGCGCGAGTGAGCTGAGGGTAAATTTGAAGATTGAGTATTTGGGCTTGCCCAAAGATATAAAAATACGGAGTTTTAAAAATG
>CACZPB010000118.1 GCA_902782905.1 uncultured bacterium | reverse complement strand
GTTTGGAGAGTCTACAACAACTTTTGATACGGAGGGCGAGAGGGTAAATTTTTCCGATAAAAAAATCGGAAAAAACGAGGTTGAAGAAGCTCTAAAAAGTTTTAGGGGCGAGATTGAACAGCTGCCGCCTATTTATTCGGCGATAAAAGTTAAAGGGAAAAAACTTTACGAATATGCAAGAGAAGGCAAAGAGGTCGAAATTCAACCTCGGGTAGTAAATATATATAAGCTTGAGCTTTTAAAGTTTGATGAAGAAAAGCAAACTGCCGAGCTTTTAATAGAATGCTCAAAAGGTACTTATATTCGCTCTATTGCCAATGATTTGGGAGAAAAACTCGGAGTATTCGCTCATCTTTCAAAGCTTATAAGGATTAAAGCAGGAGATTTTTGGGTAGAAAACTCCGTAAAGTTGGAAGATATTTGCTCTATTGAAGATATAAACAAAAATTTGATTAACCCTCTCGCCTGCCTTAATTATCCGAGATATGAACTCAGCGAAGCGGAAAAAGAAAAAATTTCTCACGGGAATTCAATCAACATCTACCAGGACGACGGCTTAATAATTTTAACTTTCAAAGCTGAAATCGCCGCTATTGCCGAAATTTCAAACAAATTATGCTGTTGCAGGAAGGTATTTATTTAGCAAAATAACTTAACAATTGCATAATATATTCTAAATTTGTTGCCGTTTTGCAGAAAATATGCTATAATCATCGCGTGTTTTATTGAGGATAGATGGTATAAATTAATGGTCGCGTTTATTCTCACAGTAGAAAGGAAGAATACCAATGGTTGAAAAGTATTCAGATGAAGATTTTGAGGCACTATTAACCAAGTACGATTACAAATTCAAACGAGGTGACATAGTAAAAGGGGTTGTTTGTGCGTACGAATCAGACGGAGCGATAGTTGATATTGGTTCAAAAAGCGCTGCATTTGTTCCTTCGTATGAAGTATCATCTGACAAAAAACTGAAAGTAGAAGAAGTTCTTGAGAAGAATACGGAATATGAGTTCCTTATCACTCAAGATTGTGATGAAAACGGCAAATTTACGCTTTCATACAAAAAAGTTGCAGCTGCTCATACTTGGGCAGAATTGGAGAAAATTAAGGAAGCTGATGAAACTATTGCAGCTACGATTACTCAAACAGTTAGAGGCGGTTTGATTGTTGACATATCAGGGGTTCAAGGATTTATTCCTCAAGGTCAACTTTGTGCAAGAGAAGCTGTTGCTAACGTTGGAGATAAAATTGAAGTAAAAATTCTTACAATAGACAAATCTCAAAATAATTTAATTTTGTCTAATAAAAAAGTATTTGAAACCAATATGGCAGAGACAAGAAAGAGCGTATTCTCTCAGGTTGAAGTAGGTCAGGTCGTTAAGGGCGAAGTTGTCAGAATAACCGACTTTGGCGCATTTGTGAACGTAGGCGGCGTTGATTGTCTGCTTCCGCTCTCACAAATATCTTGGAAATGGGTTGAACATCCTACTGATTTACTCAAAGTCGGTCAAGAAATCAATGTTGAAATAATAGATATTGACCATACAAAGCAGAGAATAAGCTTAAGCTTAAAAAATACTGAGCCTGATCCGTGGATTAAAGCAGAAGAAGAACTTAAAGAGGGTGAAGTTAAGGAAGGTGTTGTTACAAGAATAAAACCGTTTGGAGCTTTTGTAGAAGTTCTGGCAGGGGTTGAAGCACTTCTTCCTCAATCCGCTGTTTCCGAATATCAAAATAAAAGCGGAAAAACTCTCGCTGTCGGCGATAAAATCAACACAAAAATAGAGAAATTTAATCCTAAAGATAAAAGAATTTCTCTCGGTTTGTCTGCGGAAGATTAAAATAAAAAAAGGCGGCGGCTTAATAAAGCCGCCGCCTTTTTTATGCAAAATTTTACATTCCTTAATATCATTCTGTGCTAAATTATTTGTATGGCAAAGTTTATTCCACTACACATTCACACAGAATATTCACTTTTAGACGGCATGATTAAAGTTGGGGATTTGGTTAAATATGCCGCCGATAATGAACTTCCGGGGATTGCCATTACAGACCACGGGGTTATGTATTCTGCTATTGAATTTTATGAACTTGCTAAAAAATTTAATATTAATCCGCTCATCGGATGTGAGTTTTATGTACATACAGGTGACATAAAAGTACACGATGCCGCGAACAATCCGCTTTATCACCTGATTCTTATCGCAAAAAATGATGCAGGATACAAAAACCTTATTAAACTCGTCTCAACTGCTTGGTGCGAAGGTTTCTATTACAAACCGAGAATAAATTTTGAGCTTCTAGAAAAGTATCATGATGGCTTGATTTGCGCCTCTGCTTGCTTGGGCGGAGAAGTACTACAGCATCTTTTGAAAGATGAAAAAGATGCTGCCTATGAGACAGCCAAAAGATACAAAGAGCTTTTTGGAGATGATTATTATATAGAGCTTCAGGACCATAACCTTCAAGACCAAAAGCGTACAAACCCTGAACTTATAAAGCTCTCTAAAGAGCTTGGCATAAAAATGATTATCACAAACGATTCTCACTACCTGAGAAAAGAAGATGCAGACGCTCAAGACACGCTTTTATGTTTGCAAACTAATGCAAACAAAGATGATGAAAAACGCTTTCATTTTCCGAATAACGAATTCTATATAAAATCCAAAGAAGAAATGAGAAAAGCCTTTTCTTGGATGGATGAGGATATGTTTGAAGAATGCTGTGCAAACACTGAAGAAGTATGCAATAAGTGTAATGTAGAAATTGAACTCCATAACGCTCCGCTTCCGCACTACGATGTACCGGAAGAATTTTTATATACCTCGGATGATGTTGACGAAAAGATTATTGAGCGCCTTAAACAAAAGAATAAAACCGATAAAAAGGAAGATGTTTTAGAGGAAGCAAAATATATTCAAGGGATAGAGAATTATCTTGAGCATATTGTATTTGAAGGATTAAAGAAACGCTATGGAGACCCGATTCCTGATTCTATTGTAGAACGTGCAAAATACGAGCTTGGCGTTATTAACCAAATGGGTTTCCCTGCATACTTTATGATTACTTGGGACTTTATTCATTACGCCAAAACCCACGATATTCCCGTAGGCCCAGGAAGAGGCTCCGCAGCAGGTTCAGTTGTAGCCTACGCGCTTGAAATTACGGATATTGACCCTATATATCACAAACTGTTGTTTGAAAGATTTTTGAACCCTGAACGT
>CACZPB010000117.1 GCA_902782905.1 uncultured bacterium | reverse complement strand
TCTTTTGTTGCGAAGAAAAGAGAGAAAGAAAACAGAAGCAAAAAGAAAGAGAGAAACACGCGACCGAATGGATAACCACATCAGCCTACGGCTGAAGGATTGAATGGCTGGTTCGGCTTCGCCGAATCTCTTACGCGCCCTAGCGGGGGGGGGTAAATATTATAAACTTCCAATCTTGTATTGTCATACCCCCCTTGACGGGACGCGGCGTGAGCTTTGTTTTTAGTTGTTTTTACTTCCCTAAATAACCCCTCCCAAGTTGGGGAGGGAGCTTGCTGTTGCTGAGCTATAGCGAAGCCTACAGAAGCGGGTGGGGAACAATAATCAGATAGAGCGTCGCAAGCGCCGCGTCCCGTCAAGGGGCTCATTCGCACTAATAAAACGCTAAACTTGTAGTCTTCAAACTGAATTATATTTACCCCCCCCTGCCCCGCTAGGGCGCGTGAGAGTGCGGGCTTGCCCGCTACAGCCATTCAATCTGCGCCTATGGCGCTCTAAACATCTTATTAAAAGGCGTGTTTTCCCTTCTTTCTTTGCTTCGTTTCTTTCTATCCCTTTTGCATCGCAATCAAAAGGGAAGAAAGAAATGAAGATTCCAAATAAACAAATTATTAAAATACTTACGATGTAATTTCATAGACTTATACACCAAAATATATTTTTTGGTGTGTATATAAATAATTATTAGTCTAAAATAAATTACTTATTAACATTCTTAATTTCTGCCCAGAAAGTAGGATTATCGCTTGTACAATCAATAATATCAATAATTCTGTAATTCGGTGCAGGAGCTGTTGATATATGAATAACTCCGTTTTGAGTAATTTCTTTGTTAACCCCAAAATGTCCTGAAATAACAGCTTTTACATTTTTGTGTTCATTTATTATCTTAAGATAATTCTCAGGTTTGAATGTATAATAATTTTCATTATTTTCAGGCGGTATGATTGGGAAATGCTGGAGAATTACTACATTTTTTTTGGCATACAAATCCAAATTTGCATCTACCCACTCCAGAACATTATCCTTATAGTATCCGTTTGTGCTGGGAATAACGTCTTTTGTACCATCTACAGCTAAAAATACAACCCCGCCTTTTTCAAAAACAAAGTTATTGGTGTTATGTTTATATCCTCTGACTTTCTTTTTAACTATTTTTGCAAACTCTTTTTTGCCTAATTTTTTGTGTTTATTAACATCTTTATCACCTATTACAATATAAAAAGGCTTTTTTAATTTTTTTGCGTGAGCTAAAAATGCTTCAAGATTTTCTTGTTGAGGTTTGTCTAAAATGTCACCCGTAAAAACAACAAATTCAACATTTTTAACTTTGTTAACATCTTTAATAACTTTTGATATAGTTTGATTTTCACCTTCTTTATATCTAACATCAGTAATTTGTATAAATCTTAAATCACGTGCAAATACGCTTGTTGATATTAACAGATATATAATAAATAGACTCAAAAATTTTTTCATATTAACTCCTTGAATTAATAATCTAAGTATATCACAATTTTCTACACCAAATGTATGTAAAATCATAAAAACAGTAGAAAAATTTAAAAAACGAGTTATAATGAACATGCAATGTACAATCAGAGGCAAAGATATGTCTTTTGATTTTGGAAATATCAACCCACAACTAAAAGCAGGAGCTGCCTATAAAGACGGAAGCGGAATGGGCGGCGGCGGAATGTACTTTAAGCAGAAAGGCAAACGTAAAGATCAGCCTGAGGAAGATATGTTTGAGCGCAAAGAAGACGAAGTACAGAATGAAATTACGTTTGAAAATGAGCCTCAAGATATTCCGCATGATACAATGTTTAACAAATTTGTAAATTGGTTTAGACAAGGGCAATAGAACCAATTGTAAATTTTTGTAAAGAAAGCCTTAAAAAAAGGCAAATATTAGGGAAAACATGTTTTTCATGATATAGGTGAAGTGAAAAAACTCTTAGGAGGTTTGTATGAATAGCGTATCTTTTTATGGCGGAGAAACTTGCGGAGTTCCAGCAGAAAGAAGAATTGAAACTGCAAAACAAGAAACAGCCGGAAGCGTCGGTTATAGAAAATTTCAGGCAGAACCGGAAATTAAGCTTGATACTTTAGATAAAGATACGGTCAACTTTAGAGGTCGTGAAGACAATGATAAAAAAGAAGGTTCGGTTCTAGGAACTTTATTTGGAATCGGTGCAACAGCAGCAATTGTAATCGGCGGATTGGGGCTTGCTCACAAATACAATGTTTTAGATAAATTAAACAGTCCAAAGATTAAAGAATACGGATTAAAGGTTACAGAACCTTGCTACAAATGGTGTGCATCAGTTACAAAATTTTGCAAAGATAATTATCAAAAAGTTGTAGATAAATTTAGCAAAAAATAATGAACAAGTTATTTAAAATTTCTCCGAAGGCATAAAGTTTTCGGAGAAATTTTTATGATAATATTTAGTTATTAAGAAAGAGGTTAATATGTCACAAGGTTTAGAGTTTGATCCGGGGTTTGCGCCGCATATTTTAGCATTTCAAGGTACTGTTGAGTATCTTTATATGGACATAAACAGGTTTAAAAACCTTTCTCAGAAAAAATTAAAATTCCGTCAGTATTATAAAAAAATATTGGAAGTTTTTAAAAATAACTTAGGTTTTTATGTCGGATGTCTTTTGTGGGCAGCATATATAAAAACTCAGCCGGAGCAAGAGATTTTGAACAATCACCGCCTTGGTCAAGAATATAATGACGAGCAAAATACCTCTGAAGTTGATTTTACAATAAGGTTTTTGGAACTTTTTCCAAAAGATATGAAATATTTTTTGGGAGAAAATTTTGAGTTTGAGCCTGAATATAAGAATATATTAGACAGCTATAGAGAGTTTTTGGTAATCAATAAAGGTTTTGTAAATTCAAAAACCAATACTGATATAAAGTTACCAAAATCAGTAAAAACAGAAGATGCTGAAAAATACAAAGAAATAATAGAAAAAGTTATTTCAGACGGCGATTTGTCAAAACTTTTGGAATACAGTAAATTGGTTTAATTACAAATTATCTTTAGATTTTTTCCATCTTTTTTTAGGTTTTTCTTTGCCTTCGCAGTTTAGGGCATCGTTTAAGTGCTCTAAAAGTTCATCTGCGTGATTTGTCATTGCGTGTTGTCCTTTGTGGTGAATGTCAACAAGGTGACAGTGCAGAGCTTCTTCTACTTGAATTAATGATTTATTGTAAAAATAGAGACTTGTTATATAGCTGTTTGCTGCGGTTATATAATCTTTTCTTGCATCTTGAAGTGCTACGTAATTTAATTCACCGCTCAAGTATTGTTTTTCTACAAGGTTCAAGTTGTCTAAGGCTTTTACAGCAGTAGCTTGGGCATAAGGAACATCATCCATTGCAAATTCAACGTTATTAAATGCCTTTTGGACTTCAAAAAACAAATCTTTTTTGAACAGATTAATTTCATTGTCTGCCATATTTAATTGAGCATCCGCGCCCTTGATAGAGTGCTTCAAGTTCATAAGATTGACGCTTGTTGAAAGATTTACTCCGACTTGCAAGCTGTGATTTGTTGATGCTTCTGTGTTATTTACAAATCCATATCCCGCATTGGCTGAAAGCTCAGGGAAATAAGTTCTTTTGATATACTTAAGATTTTGCTCCATAGCATTTCTTGTTGATTCCAACACTTTCAAATCGGGACTGTTTGAGTAAGCAATCTCCATTGCTTTGCTTTTTGGAAAGCTGAATTGGTACGGCTTAAATGCAGCCGGTCGTTTTTGTTTTTCGTAGCCGTAATCGTGTTCATAGTCAAAAGTAGAGGTATTTGAAAGGTTATATGATACATTTTCAACAAACATTGCATTACTGAGATTTACTTTTGCGTTTTCAAACAGAGTTTGTTTATATTTCAAATCAAAGTACGCACGACTCAATTGAAAAGATGCTGTGGTTTTGTCGGCTGCACCCTTAGCAATTTTAAGATATTTTTCGCAAATTTTTACATTATCTTCTGCTACAACGACATCAGCTTGAGCCTTTAATACATCATAATATTTGGTTTTTACATCAAAAAGAGTCGAACAAAGACTGTCTACAAATTCGTATTCTGCCCCGATTTTATAGAATTCTTCCATCTTGATGTTGGCTGTTGATTTACCAAAGTCCCAAACCAACTGATTTACAGTCACAGCAACGTTTGGAAGTTCTCTGTAGTATTGGTCATAAACTCTTGAATTGGAGTTATTTTGGTTATAAAATCCGACTCCTGCACCTATTACGGGAAAGAATGCTGATTTTGCCATTCCGACATTACTTTTGGCTAAATCAAGTTGATATTTGTGATGCTTGATTTTGGGGCTGTTTTGGAATGCAAGTGCAACACATTTTTTGATATCCAAATCCATGCCGTCTTTTACAACAACAGTTTTAAAGAGTTCGGAGTGGATATCATGCTCGTCATGTGCTGCAACAATAGAGTTGCTGCAACCCAATAAAATCGCACTTATAATAATTCCGGCAACTAATCTTTTCTTCATGGTTAAAATTATAACATAATAAAAAAGTGAAAAGTGGTTTCAAGAATTGAAAATTCATAATGGAAAATTTAAAATTGTTTAAAGATTTTCAATATAAATTGAGTTTTACTTTTGCCGACAATCTGCTTTTTGCTGCTTTTTCTTTAGAAAAAGTTGTTATATTATCCAATTTAATCAATTTCAAGTGTTTTTATGATTTCGTTTTGGACTTCTGTAAAAACGCTATCCCAATTACCGATAGATTTTTGTCGGAAGAGTCGAACGCTTGAGTACCAATCACAGGTGCTCAAGTCTGTATGCCATCTCCAATTTACTTCATAGGGTAGGAGTATCCAGCAGGGAATATTCATTGCTCCTGCAAGGTGAGCTAAAGATGTATCGTTACAGATAACCAAATCCAAATTTGCAAGTGCTGCTGCGGTTTGGGAAAAATCTGTTAAATCTTTTCCTATATCAACAATTTTTTCTAATTTTGAGGTTTCTTCTGAACCTTCAAAGGTTTGGAAGGAGTACCATTTTGTGTTATCAATTTCCATAAGCGGAATAAACTTTTCTGTAGGAATAACTCTGTCTTTTTCATAATAAGTATTTCCGCGCCATTTTATTCCGATTTTGATTTTGTCATTATTAAAATATTTTTTCTTGGCCTCTTCTATTTGTTCTTTATCTGCTCTTATGTAGCCTTCCGAAAATGCAAATACGTCTCCGCCTTTGAGCTTTAGAATATAAGGCAAGCTTAAAAGGGGTGCGTGAACATCAAAATCAACTTCACTTTCCGGTATAAAAGTATCAATAATTCTATCGATTCCAAAGTGTTTGTTTTGGAAAAATAGTTTTGAGAGTGGTTTTTGCACCATTAATATAAGTTTTTTGCACCTTTTAGCAACGAGCGGAAGGTATCTTGCAAACATTATCGTATCGCCAAAACCTGCCTCATAATACACAAGAAGTGTTTTGTCTTTTATATTCTCACCTCGCCACAGATTATCTTCGCGAACTTTGTTCGGATAAGCTTTTTTTTGCAAGGCAACTGCTGTTTCTCTGCAAAGTCGGGTTTCAAAATACTTTAAGCCTTTATCGTAATTTTTTAGCCTCATAAGTGCAAGTGATAGAAAATAGTCTGTTTCATTATCATTAGGTTTGAGTTTTTTACATATCTCAAGCGCAGAAAGAGCATTTTTGGTTTCAGCTTCAACGCTGTATAGGTGTGCAAGATTAAACCACGCTTGATAGGAAGCGGGGTTAACCTTAAGTGCTTTTTCATAGTACTTAATAGCTTCGCGGTTTTTATTTATGTTTTTATAAGCAAGTGCTAAATTAAAAAGCAATGAAAAATCTTCCGGATATAGTTTTGCAACAAAACTTTCTAAAGCAATAATTTTTTGATAGTTTTTGTTTCTTATGTATGCTTGGAAAAGAGTCTCGTAAAAATATGCATTCGGTGATATTGAAACGGCTTTTTCTATATATTCAATTGCAGAATTAACTTCTCCCTGTTGAAGTTTTAAAACGCCGATAAGGTTATAAACTTCAGCATTTTTATCATCCATTCTAAGTGCTTCTAAATAAGCATTTTCCGCTTCATCTAACTTTCCGTCTCGGTGAAGTGAAAAGCCAACATCTATAATATCTTTAATCTCTGGCATAACTTTCTCTTATTTAATAAACTAATTATATTTTATATTAAATTTTGGTTTTTGAATAGAGTCATATATAATAAACTTATGATTACAAGAGAAGTCAGAGAATGGTTGGATAAAGTCAGGCGCAGGCAGTATTCTTATGAGGATACAATGTATGAATTTATGCGCTTTTCTTCTTTTCTTACAAGAGAAGAAATGAAGATGATTAAACAAAGAATAGAAGAAGCTTTTAGTCAATAAGAGTAAACCTCAAAGTTCCTTTATCATCAACAATTTCATTCCACATTTTGTACGGTCTTACCCAGTTGTCGCCTGTTTTTAAAGGCTGATAAACAATCATATCTTCCAAAGTTTCAGAATGTTTTGCAAATCCGATGATTTTGTACAAGTTACCTTTATAATGGCGATAGGTTTTTCCGATTTCTATTTTTTGCATAATCTTACCTGTTTAATTTGTATATTTCTTTTAGTCCCTCTAGTGTTAAACTGGGGTTCTTTGCATCAAATTTTCTTTTCATATATTTGGATAAAAGTCCCAGATATCCGCCGGTTCCGATTATGAATGCCTTTTCTCCGAGTTCCTCTTCACATTGTTCCAAAAGTCCGTCAATAGCGGAAGCATGACCTCTTATAACCCCAGAAAGTATTGATGAAACAGTGTCGTCTCCGATTGCTTTTTCTGCATCTTGCGGTTCAATATCCGGCAAAAGCGAAGTATTTCCGCTGAGTGATTTAAGTTGTAAACCGACTCCAAGCATAATCACTCCGCCAAAAAAATCTCCTTTTTTGTTAACAATTTCAAATGTTGTCGCTGTTCCCATATCTACTACAATATAAGGTTTCGGGTATAATTTGTTTGCCCCGCAAACATTTGCAATTCTGTCTGCTCCTGCCTGCTCCGGATGCGGTGCATCAATCTTTATTCCGATATTGATGTTTTGCGACAAAGTTATTGAGTTAATATCAAAAATTTTATCAATAACTTTTTTGATTTTTGTATCTAAATCTTTAACAACAGAGCCAATAATACATTCCGTAATTTTATAACCGGTCAATAATTTATTAAAAGCTATTTCATACTGTTCTTCAGAAAAACTTACGTTAGTTTGATGTCTCAGGGTTTTGATTAATTTTTCATTATCAAAAACGCCCATAGTTATATTTGTATTCCCTATATCTACAGCAAGAAGCATATTCTCCTCTTTTATACTATCTATATAAATATTTAAAATTTACTAAAAATTTTAAGTTAAATAAAATATTATGTCAAAATATAGCAAAAATTTTATTTATACGTTTTTAATTATACATCAATATATTTATGCTTCAAAAAAGGGAAAATATGAAAATAGATAATATTTCAAAATCTTGGAATTTCGGAATTAATAATAATAAAAATTTAAAATATGTATCGAAAAATTTTATGCCGCAAAATTCGCAAATAGCGGTAAACGATGTTTTTATAAAAAATTCTCAGTCACTTCCTTCAGCTCAGAATTCAATCAGTTTTAAGGCTATAAACTTTGATGAAGTAGCAAAGCTTACCAAATTAATTTCGAGGAAAACAAACAGTAAAAAGCGCGTTATAGAAAAATATGCAAGACATCCGGAAGCTTGCGGTATTACTATGGGTGGTGGGTTGCCGGAAGTTTGGACGAGTCGTATAAAAAATATGTCGAATTTTGATAAAGAACAGTTTTTGGAGGGTTTGGGTGAACTTTTTACCATAGATAGGCATTTTGCCGATGTAGATGTCTTAGGCGCAGGAATAGAAAAATTATTTAAATCACAAGGCATTGCACAAGAAACAGATAAAGTTAAGACAAAATATATAGAAAAAGGGTTTTTTGGCAGAGGTTTTGAAATTACGATTAATGATAAAGATCCAATATTAATAAAAGAATTTCAACGTACAAAAAGGTTTTATAATAATCACGGCAATTATTCGGAACAAAATCTGGCGGAGTATATAAATGCGTATGCGGGAAATAATACGAATATGGTCAGATATTATTTTGGTGATGTCAAAAACGGAATAATGGTAGTGGATTTTATTTCTCCAAACACTCCTGAGCCTGTAAATAAAGTTTGTTTAGAGGAATTGGGCTTGGCATATAATGACAAAAAACCTGCTAATTATGTAAATGGCTATATCATAGATTATGGCGGTTTAATTACCATAAAAAACATTGTGGGTAATAAAGTGGCACAAGATGTCTATCGTACGTTTAAAAATATGAATGATGATACAGCAAAAATTGACTTGTTCGATAAGATATTAAATGCAAAAAACAGCGAACACTACAAAGACAAAATGATAGGTTTAGTGCACAGTATTGAATTTATGCCCGAAAATTTGCGTCCTAATCTATATGAAAAAATGTCTCAAACTGATATAAGCCAAGTTAAGGTTGCAGTTATTGAAAATTTAAAACATTTTTCAAAATGTGAAAAATGCGATGAAATTCTTTCAAAAATACTTGAACATCCGGATAAAAAGTTAAAAGAAACCGTTGCAAGAGAGATTAAATATTTTCCGGAAAAACTCCGTCATGAATTATTTGAAAAACTTTCATTAGAAGAAAATACAAAAATAAAAAAATATCTTGCACGTAATATTAATTATTATTACCTTAACATTCAAAACAGATTAAATATATTTGATAATTTGTTAAATGGCGCAGATAAATATGCAAATATAGAGCTTGTAAACGCCTTAGATTGGCTTGGCGATTCGGCTAAAAGGTATACTTTGAAAAATTATTTAATGTCGATGATATGACAGTAAAAAGCTCTTTGGTAAGAAGTTTATATATCTTTGGTGAGGATACCAAAACTATAGAAAAATGGGTAAATAAATTTATGGAAATCAATGACCACAGAGTACAGAGAGCTTTGTGTGAAGTTGTAGGAGAATTTCCGTCTGATCTAAGAAAATTTGTTTTCACCCAGCTTTTGTCATTAGAAGATATGAATGCCAAGGAATTTTTGGCAGATAGTTTATTCTCAATGTATAATTTTGAAAATCGCACAGATTGGTTAAAAAGGATTCTGGACGGGGCAGATAATTCAGTCCGCAGAGTTCTTGCATCAAACATAAATAAAATAAAATCTACTCAAAAACGTAACGAATGGATTGAATTAATTACAAAAGATGCAGATAGCAGCGTTCAGGAAATTATTGATAAAAAATTGTCGATAAAATAATTTTAAAGAGCATGTTGTAATATAATATCTATATGAAAAAATTTTTTTTATTGTGCGTGCGTTTATTTAAAATTCATATAGTCAAAGTAGTTGATTTTAGTGCAATATAACATATTTTATATATAAAAATCGAGCATTAAAGACTATTATAAATTGGTAAAAACAGTCTTTTTGTAAGCATTATAGCACTATACGAACTAATTTATTTATAAAATAGTTTTTTGATATTTTTATATTTTTAGTGGTACAAAATTGGTACAATTTCATAATTTTTGCTAAAATTCCACACTAAAAAAGAGAGCTAAAATGCTCTCTTTTATTAAATTTGGGCCCGGAGGGATTCGAACCCACGACCAAAGGATTATGAGTCAGATGTTGTTGAAAAATTCTCAAAAATTCTTAACAACTATTAACAAGTTGTAACTTGAATTTCAGCCATTTATGTTTTATAATTTTATTGTAAATTCTTGAGGTTTTTTGAAAATTACTGCAACAAAATTGCAACAAAAATTATAAGGGAATAAAAAATATGGCTTGGATTCAAAAACGAGAAAAGAAAAATGGCAAACCAACTTATACGGCACTTATAAGAGTTAAGGGTTATCCTACTATGAGTGCTACATTTGACCGTCTTACAGATGCTAAAATTTGGGCTAATGAAAAAGAAACGGCTATGAAAAAAGGAAAGCATATTAAGGATGCAGAGGCTAAAAAGCACACATTAGCTGAACTCATTGACCGCTATATAGAGTTTGAATTACCGAAAAGAAAATCAGACCACAGAAAATATGAAATGCACTTGTTATGGTGGAAAGATAAAATTGGTGCATACTTATTATCCGAAATTACTCCGAGCCTTATATCAAAATATAAAGATGTATTAGCAAAAGAGCCAAGTCCAAAAGCAACAAAAAGCCACTTGTTGCGGTCTGGTGCAACTGTAAATCGTTATATGGCAAGTTTATCTATTGTTTTATCAAAAGCATACAAAGAATGGGAATGGATAGAAGAAAATCCAATGCTAAAAGTTTCAAAGAATAAAGAAACGAGAGGCAGAACAAGATATTTAGATGAAGATGAGCAGTCAAGACTATTACAGGCATGTTTACAATGTAGTAATCCTCAAATTTATATGCTTGTGGTTTTAGCATTATCCACCGGTGCAAGATATGGTGAACTTATAAATTTAAAATGGGAAGATATAAAATTTGACGACGAAGTAAAAGAAGTTAGATTATGTTTCATGCACACAAAGAATGGCGAAATAAGGACAGTAACTGTAAATGCGTTAGCGTATGAACTATTAAAAGAACATTCAAAAGTTCGAAAAATAAATACAAAATATGTATTTGCAAGACCTGACGGTAAAAAGCCAACTGATTTGCGTTTTCAATGGGAAAAAGCATTAGAAATGGCAAATATAAAGGATTTTAGATTTCACGACTTACGACATACAACCGCAAGTAATTTAGCTATGAATGGTGCAGGATTAAGGGATTTAGCAGAGATTTTAGGACATAAAACACTACAAATGGTGCAAAGATATTCACACCTGACCGAAAAATATTCAACAAAAATATTGCGAGAACTGAACGAAAAACAATTCGGAGGGCAGAATGGCTGAAGATAAAACATATCCAACGAAAGAAGCAAAAAATATAATTATTAGATACTTAAAAGATAAAACTAAAATTAGAGAATTTTCATATATAATTAGCTTTTTGTTTTCCCTTTGTAATATTTCAGAAAACGCTAAAATTTTATCTGAATCCGAAATTAACAAAATTAAGTCAAAAATTGATAAATTTGGATATTACAATATTTTTAAAATAGATGAAGAATTTAAAAAGAAAGTAGAAGAAGGAGTCGCAGAAGCTCGTGAAAAAGATGATAGACCAAATACAATAGATATAAAAATTGAATTGAAAAATTCAAAATGGTGGACTCAAAGACGAGTATTACAACATTTAGGAAAAATTGGCTCTATGCTTAATTCAAAAGACATATCTATAAAGGATGTAAAAACATCATTTAAAAATGTAGCTATTTTTTGTGAATATGCTCCAAAAGATAGCATGGAAGATTTAATAGAAGAATATATATTAGAACATAAAAACTACGATAATTATGCAGAAATAGCCGACCATGTAGGATGTTCACTTCGCAGAGTAAAACAAATTGCCCCAAAAGTTTACGAAAAGTACATAATATAGAAGTGCAATTTGCAATAATGAAAATTGCCCCTTTGCTCATCAATAATGACAATGTAGTTAATAAATATGAGCAAAGGAGAATATTATGGCACAAGACAAAACAACTATTAACACGACTCAAAAAGAGAATTATGGGAAACTCATTCCTGTAACAAAATGGAATGAATATTATAATTTCCCGACAATTGGAAGCTTAAGAGCCTTAATTTTTAATGCAAAAAAAAATGGATTTGAAAAAGTAATCCGTAGAGTTGGCGGACGTGTCCTCATAAAGGAGGATGCGTATTTCGATTGGATTGAAGAAATACAAAAAAATGGAGGCAAATATGCGTAAAATAAACAGTTTTTTAAAATTAAATATTTCAGAAAATGAATTATCGCAAGAGGTATTACAAGCAAAACACGAGGCAGAAAAGTTAGTATCACAATTTTTTAGCAAATTTTACGGTAAACATTTTGACTTCAAATTGTTAGATATAGACTATTTGAGCGACAAAATTCTTATTGATTTTTCATCTACACATACTTCCGATGATTTTTTTCAATGCGGTCGTAAAAACAGAAATTATACAAATAAAATAGGAGGGCAAAAATAATGTCAGAAGAAAAATCGGGGGCTATCAATAGCGATAGCCTGAAACTTTTAAAGGATGATAACATGACTTCATTAGACCTTGATTTAATTATAGCAAATTTTCAGGGCGAGCAGAAACCGATTGCAGAATTTATGGTTAAAAACTTGCGAGATAGCGGAATTAGTGATGAAGTCATTAAAGAATTATCATTATATAAATATCTGACAATCGGAGCGAAAGGATATTATATTTATTATCCCGAACTTATCAAAAACGAAAAAACAGATTATTACAATATGAGGGCGATGAACCCTGAAGATAATAATAAATATATCAAGCCGTCAGGCGTGACATCAAGGCTATTCAGACCGCCGAATTTGCCCGTAGAAACCTTTTTAGACAGAACTGTACCCATAATTATTACAGAGGGCGAGAAAAAGGCAATAAAAGCTACACAAGACGGATTTCCCTGTCTTGCTCTATCGGGTGTGAACTGTTGGAAAAAATCCGCAACTCTTGAATTTCTGCAACATAAAACAAAAGAAGAAATTTTGGAATGGCTTGAAAAACAAGAAAACAGCCGTATCAATGACGAAGAAGAAGTTGAGGACATAATCCCTGATATATTGAATACGGATTGGCGAGAACGAGAAGTAATATTATGCTATGACTCTGATATAGCGCTAAAAGAACAAGTTAAAAAGGCTTTATATTCCTTATCTGCTTATCTTATAGGCGAACAAAAAGCAAAGGTAAAAATCGTTATATTACCGAACACAGAGGCAAAAGGGCTTGATGATTACCTTATAAAGTTTGGCAAAGAGGGTTTTCAAGAACTATTAAACAATGCGGAATTTATAACACTCAAAGAAATTCAAGA
>CACZPB010000116.1 GCA_902782905.1 uncultured bacterium | reverse complement strand
GTTGCACTCTCTTTTAGTTTAAAATATTCTACTATTCAACAATAATAGCTGAAACAGGGCAAGCACCTGCTGCTTCTCTTACTGTATCAGCGTTTGCTTCAACGTTAGCAGCGTTTACAACAGCCTTATCTTCTACAGAAAATACTGCGTCGCAAATTGATTCGCAAGCGCCGCATGCAATACATGAATCTTCAATAGTTACGTTCATTTTTTTCTCCTTTTTACCGAATTTTATGTTCGGATTACTTAATATATCTCCCGTCTCAAATAGAGACTATTCTATTATAACTCTTAAAAAAAATATTTCAAATTATATTCATGTATAAATTAAAGGGCGGCTGCAATGCAGCCGCCCTTTTGTTTATTATTTTTTAGTTCTCACCAACTGATATATAGCAGTTTTTGCGCTTGTCTATATAAGTTGTGTGCAAGAGCTCGTGTGCCTTATGAGAATTTGGTTTTTCCAAATGATTTGCATAAAGTTCTTTAATTTCAGGGTTCTCGTGTGATTTTCTCCACTCAACCGTTGCATCATCTTTATAAAGACCTTGTGCACGAAGCTCTTTAATATTAGAATCGTTACAGCTTTGAGGTTGTCCGCCGCCATTAATACAGCCTCCAGGACAAGCCATAACTTCAAGAAGTTGATAATCTGCTTTTCCTTCTTTAATTTCTCTTATACATTTTTCAGCTTCTCTTAGCGTATTAACGATTTTAACCTTAATTTTTGTACCCTTAAGGTCAAGCTCAACTGTTTTTACTCTCTTTGTTCCGCGCATATCGTCAATAACAACGTTTTGTAATGTTTCACCTGTTACAACTTCATACGCTGTTCTGGCTGCAGCCTCCGCAACACCGCCGGAGACACCAAAAATTGTACCCGCACCTGAATATTTGCCAAACGGTGAATCAGGTTCTTCGCCTTCAAGAGCTTTGAAGTCGATTCCTGCGCCTTTTATCATTCTGCCGAGTTCTTGTGTTGTCAAAACGTAATCAATTTCTTGTCTTCCGTCTTGCATTTTAAATTGTTCACGTTTTGCTTCATACTTCTTAGCCGTACAAGGCATAATAGAAACACTTACTATGTTTTCAGACGTAAATCCTTGATAATATTGTGGTACATACTCTCTAATAACAGCGCCAAGCATACCTTGCGGTGATTTGCAGCTTGAGAGGTGGTCAAGCATATCAGGGTGCTGTGTTTCTAAGAAACGAACCCATCCAGGGCAGCAAGAAGTGAACAGCGGCAATTTTCCGCCGTTTTTCAATCTGTCAATAAATTCGTGTGCTTCTTCCATAATTGTTAAGTCAGCAGAGAAGTTTGTATCGAATACTAAATCAAAGCCGATTTTTCTAAGCGCTGCGTTAATTTTCTTTGTAGAATTTACGCCTGCATCTAGCCCGAACATTTCACCGATTGAAACACGAACAGATGGTGCAAATTGGACAACAACTTTCTTTTCAGGGTTTGTTATAGCATTCCAAACATCATCCAATTGAGAGCTGTTTATTGTAATAGCTCCTGTAGGGCAAACTGCCGCACATTGACCGCAGTTTATACATTCACTGTTACCGAGAGGTCTGCCTGCCATAGGTTCAACAACTGTTTTGCTTCCTCTGTTTGCAAAGCCTAATACTTGCAAGCCTTGATGTTCGTCACAAGCTCTAACGCAAGCACCGCAGAGAATACACTTGTTGTTATCACGAACGAGCGCACAAGAAGAGTCGTCAATTTTAGTCATAACGTCTCTTTGAGCGTACTGTTTAACGTGTTTGATACCGTATTCTTCGGCATATTTTTGAAGTTCGCAATTACCTGACTTATCGCAAGTAGTACATTCTCTGTCGTGGTTTGCAAGAAGAAGCTCAAGTACCATTTTACGGATATTTCTTACTTTTTGCGTATTCAAATGAACTTTTATACCTGCTTCCGGAGGCATTGTACAAGATGAGTTAATCATTTTTCTTCCGTTTGGATACTCTACTTCTACAACGCACATTCTGCAAGCACCGAAAGATGTTAAATCAGGTCTGTAGCATAATGTCGGAACATTCATACCTGCTTTTCTGATTACTTCAAGCAAATTCGGTTCATTCGTAAATTCAACCTCTTTGCCTTCAATAGTTAATGTTTTTTTATCTTCACTCATTTTTGCTTTCCTTTATGTTGTTGGGTTTCACCCAACCTACTTTCTTCTAAATCTTTGTAATACATTTAAATCTCTTAGTATCGTAGTGCCCTAGTGCCTTATTCTTTAGAAATCGCCTTAAACGGACAAGCATTCAAACAAGCCTCACACTTAATACATTTAGATTGATCAATCTTGTGAGGATTTTTTACAGTTCCTTCAATTGCACCAACAGGGCAAGTTCTTGCGCACTTAGTACAACCTTTACATTTTTCAGGATCAATAGAAATTTTCTTCATAGCGGTACAAACACCTGCCGGACACTTGTGGTCACGGATGTGAGCAATATATTCGTCCTTGAAGTATTTTAAGGTTGAAAGGACAGGGTTTGGAGCAGTCTTACCAAGGCCGCAGAGAGAGCCGTCTTTAACTGTTAAAGCCAAATGCTCTAATCTATCCAAATCTTCCATTTCACCTTTGCCTGCTACAATCTTTTCTAAGATTTTGAGCATATTTTTTGTACCTTCTCTGCACGGAACACATTTTCCGCAGGATTCGTTTTTGGTAAAGTTCATGAAAAATCTTGCAACTTCTACCATACAGGTATCTTCCGCCATAACAACAAGACCGCCTGAGCCTACCATTGCGCCGGCTTTAATCAAAGAATCATAATCCATTGATATGTCTAAATGTTCTTCGGTTAAGCATCCGCCGGAAGGTCCTCCGATTTGTACGGCTTTGAATTTCTTTCCGCCTCTGATACCGCCGCCGATATCAAAGATTATTTGTCTTAAAGTTGTACCCATAGGAACTTCTATAAGACCTGTGTTATTAACTTCACCTGTCAGGGCGAAAGTTTTTGTACCCTTAGATGTTTCACATCCCATTGATGAGAACCACTCCGCACCGTTCAAGATAATTAAAGGAACGTTCGCTAGAGTTTCTACGTTGTTAATCAAAGTAGGTCTTCCAAACAGACCTTTATTTGCAGGGAACGGCGGTTTTGGACGAGGCATACCTCTTTCACCTTCTATAGAAGCGATAAGAGCCGTTTCTTCACCGCAAACAAATGCGCCTGCACCTTCTTTAATATGTATAGTGAATGAAAAATCACTTCCCATAATATTTTTGCCTAAGAAATGTTTTTCTTCAGCATCAGCAATAGCTTTTCTTAATCTCTTAATTGCAAGCGGATATTCAGCACGAACATAAATATATGCTTCGTCAGCGCCGATTGCAAAACCT
>CACZPB010000115.1 GCA_902782905.1 uncultured bacterium | reverse complement strand
GTGTGGGGGGGGAATGATTTGATAAATTTGCATTGATTTTATCAAAGTCCGAAGAATCACCATAACTTCTATTTTCAATTTTTCCCGCCTCTGCGTTCGCCTAGTTCTTTATCCATAAGATATAGGGCAACCTTATCTTCTCCAAAAAGTTCAAGGCGCTTGATTATATATTTTACCATCTGTTCTTCTTCTGTCTGTTCTTCTATAAACCAATCTATAAAAGCCAGAGTTTTTCTGTCGCATTCGTCTTCCGCAAGTTTTGCCACCTGCATTACAGAAGATGTTATGCATTTTTCGTGTTCGTAAATCTTTTGAAACACAGAAATAACGCCTTGATATTCAAACTCCGGCATAGATATTTGTTTTAAAGTAACAAAACTGTTTCTCTCAAGTAAATAGTCAAGCAGCTTTAGCCCGTGTTCAACCTCCTCTTTTGCTTGAAGTTTTAGCCAAGATGCAAAGCCAAAAAGCCCCAACTCGTGCAGATGCGCTGACATCGAAAGATAAAGATATCCTGAGTAAAACTCTTTGTTAATCTGTTCGTTTAAAATTTCGTTAATTTTTTCACTTACCATAATTTGCTCCTTCTAAATACTATAGTTACCGAATTCGTTTGTAAGCAGCTTATTCTCGCCCCACAGGTTATGAATATTACAATACTCGACAGAGACTACATCATCATCAAAGAAAGAAATATCCATACGGGGGATTTCGTTTGGTTTAAAGAATTTTATATAAAGTTCGCTTTTATCCTGCTTATATGTCTCTATAAACTCTATGTGGTGCTCCTCTGTCATAGGATGCCCAGCTACAGTTATAAACTTTTTATTATCTTTAAACTCACGTTTTGGTGTATGTTTTTCACCAAGCTCGTTCGTATCATATTGAATATTCAGATGCTGCATTTCGACTCCGCAACATACCAAGTTTCCGTCTCCTTCGTGAAGAATTTGAACAATGTTACCGCATATAGCGCACTTATAAATCTGGAATTTTATACTCATAATATTCTCCTTTACTAATTCAGTTTTTATTAGTTTTGCTAAAATTACATTGCCGATAAGGGGAATTTATGCTATCATCTGGTGTATGAGCAACTTTTTTTCTACAGGAGCTAACGCTAACAATGACGGTTTTCCAAACTCAGGAAGCCTTTTTCCGCACGATGAGAACAACAAAAAACAGGACAACTCTCTTGATAGCCAGTACAAAGACTTACAGCTTAATTACGAGCAAATATTCATAGAAGCCGCTGAAAGCATTCGGCGAGAACTTGAGAATCTGAAACCCGAAAATGCTTGCGAAAACTGTACAATAAAAAATTGTGATATACAGAAAAAAGATGCTTTTGCACCGTATCCTGCATCCGGCTGCAAACTCAGAGATTGGCAAATGCAAGTCCTTGCCTTCCTTACAGGTGATTATAGACAAAAGCTCAAGGCTGAGTATAAGCTCATTATGGATAAGAAAAATGAATATGAATGCAACATGTGCGCTGATTGCTGCAAGCTTGCAGTGAGCGAATACTCTTATGACCAGCTTAAGCAAAGAGCAAGCAGGGGAGATAAATTTTCAGCAGATTTTGTATCCGTTTTTGTTCCATACGAAACAGAAGAAGAAGCAAAAGCTGTTAACCCAGAGTATTTTGAGCTTTTGAATAAACTTGTGGAGGACAGTAAAATCTATTATTACCACTGCCCGAAACTTGAAGGAAACCTCTGTACAATATACGAATCAAGACCTGATATATGCAAAGAGTATCCGCATAATCCCCTTAAGCTTTTACCTTCAAGGTGCTCTTTTAACGAATGGAAGAACTCAGTTTCTCACCACGCTATGCTGCTTAAAGCTAAAGTCGATATCATTGGTTTTTACAAACAAAAATTGAGTTAAATTGAGGATATTAAGATGATACTTGCCGGAATGAGTTTAGAAGAATTGGAAGATTTGACGGAACAATTGCATGCCACAAAATTTCGTGCAAAACAAATCCACAACTGGATTTACTCAAAATCAGTCTCCTCTATTGATGAGATGACAAACCTCTCAAAAGATTTCAGAGAGGAGCTAAAAAACATCGCCTCTGTAACGGATACAAAAATCAAGATTAAGCAGGTTAGCAAAGACGGAACGATTAAGTACCTGATAGAATATCCTGACGGAGAATGTGTAGAGACGGTACTTATGCGCTTTGATAACCGCGCAAACCTCACCGCCTGTGTGAGTTCACAAGTCGGATGTGCAGTAAATTGTTCATTTTGCGCGACAGGAAAAGGCGGATTCAAAAGAAATCTTAACTACAAAGAAATCATAGAACAAGTGCTCTCTATTCAAAGAGACACAGGGCTTAAGGTTACGAATATAGTGTTTATGGGACAGGGAGAACCGCTCCTTAATCTCGATAACGTTTTAAAAGCTCTTGAAATTTTTAACAACGACTTTCAGATAGGGGCAAGAAGGATTACAATCTCTACAAGCGGTATAATTTCAGGGATTAACAGACTTGCGGAGATGGATTTGCAATCAACGCTTGCGATTTCACTCCACGCACCGACTCACGAACTTAGACGCGAACTGATGCCGATTGAAAACAAATATCCGCTAAATGAGCTTAAAACAGCCCTAAAAAACTATATAGATAAAACAGGAAGAAGAATTACTATTGAATATATCCTAATCCACGGATTTAATGATACACCCCCTGTAGCAAAAGAGCTTGCGCATTTTTTAAAGGATTTGAAATGCAATATCAATCTTATTCCATATAACTCTGTTATTGAAAATGATTATAAAAAGCCTTCTAACAGCGATATAATGAAGTTTAAATATCTTCTTGAACACTCCGGCAAAAAGGTTACGGTGCGCTTAGAGCGCGGAGCAGACATCGATGCAGCCTGCGGTCAACTTCGCGGCAAGGTGTAGAGGGGATGTATTTGATTGGAATTAAGAGCTACAAGCTTGGCGTCATTGCGGGGGTAAAAGGGGAAAAACATCATTAGCACTAAACACCAAAATATGCTACAATAATAGCGGTTGGAGAGGTTTTATGAATAAGATTTTTGAAAAGAATATTATTGCGCTTAAAACTAAGAATGAAAAACTTGCAAACAAAATTCTTACACATATTCCGACAGAAGTTCCGGAGCTTTTTCAAGAAAACAACGCTTACAATTTGAGGTATAAGGGAAAAACTCTCCACAACAATATTTCACCATTAGGAGAGGCAAAAGAAATTTTTTCTATGGCAAAAAATGAGCCGGTTGCAATACATCTGATTTTTGGACTGGGACTCGGTTACTTATTTCAGGTGGCATCAGCGAATTCTCAAGGCTCTGTTATACTCTATGAGCCTGATTTAAATATACTGAAGTTTTCGTTCACATTAGTGGATTTTTCCGCTGACATAATGAAGCCTAATGTATTTATTGCGAATACTCTTGAGGAGACTGAGGGATATATTCATCAAAAATCCAACATGAAAAATACGCCGCTTCTCTTATCGACCAATTCCTATCGAGAACTATGGGGAGAAAAGTTTGACGAGCTTGTAGTAGAACTTCAGCGCTCCGTAGGAAGATTCGGGCTTGATTTGAAATACACGCGTGAGCAATTTTACCCGCTGCTTACAAGAATTATCGAAAATACAAACGAACTGCTTACTGAGGTTCCGCTTGGAGTTTTGAAAGACAAGTTCAAAGATAAAACAGCGGTTGTCGTATCAGCCGGACCAAGTCTGGACAGAAACATTGAAGCTATAAAAAAATATAGAAAAAACATAGTTTTAATAGTTGTCGGAACAGCAATGAAGGCGATATCAGCCAATGGCATTAAACCGGATTTTTTATGTATTATTGAATCTTTTGACTGCTCAAAGCAAATCGAAGGCTTGGATTTGAGCGAGGTTAATTTTATAACAGAGCCGTTTTCAAATCCTAATTTAAGACATCATAACTTTAAAAATACTTACCTTCACCCGTCTTCTAATCTGCCTGTAAATTCGTTCTGGTGCGATATAACGGGTACTGATAACTCGGAATATTTTTCTAAAGGTACTGTTTCATACACAGCACTCAACACTGCAAGAATTTTGGGCTGTAATAAAATTGTTCTTGTCGGGCAGGATTTGGCGTATTTGGAGGGACAGTGCTATAGCAAAGACTCTGCTTACAAGGATTTGGAGTGTATATTTAACAGCAAAAATAACAAATGGGAAATAGGAGCGAGGGATTTTGACGCATTTGCTAACGCACTTAGTAATGCTCCAACATTAGAGGAAAGACGAAATGTTGCACAAGACAGACTTAAAAACCTGAATGGAGCTTTGACTTATGTTAAAGGGATAAGAGGTGATATGATTCCTACAGAAGTAGTTTATTCCGCATTTATAAAACCTCTCTCCGAGTTTACTCAAACCTTCCCCGATATCAAATACATAAACACATCGCTGTATGGGGCTCAAATTGACGGGTTTGAGAATATTGGAATAGAAGAAGCCCTTGCTGACAGTCCTTTTGTAGGCGAAGTCGAACTTAGTACAAATTTTAGATACAACAAAGAGTTGGTTAAAGAAAATCTCTTTAAAGCGAAAGAGAGCTTAAAATCTGCTTTACTGCTGGCAGAAGAAATTAACAAAATCTCAAACGGGCTTCAAAACGAGCTGGTTAGGTATAGAACGGTGAGTGCTGAAGTTTTAAAAACTCTAAAAAAACTCTCTACCGGATATTATGCACTGGCTGTCGATTTTGCCGGCAAGAACAAGCTTTTTGATTTTATAACCGTTTCAGAGCGTTTGGAATCTGATTATCAAATGAAGATGACAAGAGAGCTTACAGTTGAGAACATTGAAAAACTTACATTATCAATAAGAAATTTTGCACAAAGTGCAAACACAAAGATTAAAACCGTATCAGAGCTTATTGACAAAACTTTGGGAGAAATATAGATGAAAATTCTTATACAGAGAGTAAAACATGCCGGTGTAAACATAGGCGGGCTTCCTTATTCTTCAATAGGAAAAGGAATTTTGGCATTTATTGGAGTAGAAAAAGGTGACAGCATTTTAGAAGTTGAAAAGTTTGCTAAAAAAACCGTAAACCTAAGAATTTTTCCTGACGAAAATGACAAAATGAATCGTTCGCTTGTTGATATAAATGGCGAAATGCTTATTGTATCTCAATTTACGCTATGCGGTGATTGCAAAAAAGGCACTCGACCCAGCTTTGACAAATCAGCACCTCCCCAGAGCGCAAACGAACTTTACGAAGCCTTTATAACAGAAGTACAAAAATACGGGATAAAAACTGCGCACGGTCAATTTGGCGCAATGATGGAAGTTTCGCTAATCAATGACGGTCCCGTAACATTTATGCTTGAAGGGCAGGCTTGAGCAAAAAATCAAAATACGCTCAATCCTAGAATGGTTTTGTTTGGTTAAGTTTTGCTCTGAGTTCTCTAAACCTTGCAATATCTTCCTGTGTTTTTGGTGTTTCTTTAAATAATGCTTGAGAAATCGGATGAACCATAAGAATTTTGTCCATATGAATTTCCAAGAACTCATATCTTTTTGGAGGCTGGTTGGAATTCTTTGAGTAGATTTCTGCATTAGTTATTGCCAAAAATCTTCTGTTTGAATCGTTCAAAAGCTCTGTCAACTGTCTGTTTGCAGCAACACTTGCCGAAACGTGAACAGTACCTTTAATATCTTCGTTCTCTGTTAAAATAATAACCTCTACAGGTATTGCATCATTATTTGCCATTTCTTATAATCCTCTCTTATATAATAAATTTTAAAGTATTTAGCTATCTATGTCAATCGGGCTTCGATTTATTAAATTTATCGCTTCTCTTGCGGTGAAAGCAAGGTCTTCCGAGATATTTTCTATTGTGCAGAATTGTCT
>CACZPB010000114.1 GCA_902782905.1 uncultured bacterium | reverse complement strand
TATAATACCACTACAATATATGCCAAGTGAAGGAGCAATGCTTATAAATGTTCTGATTAAATCTGCATCCCACTGTGTTCCTGCACCTTCTTCAAGAATTGATATGGCTTTTTCTATATTCATACCGCGTCTGTACGGTCTGTCACTTATAAGAGCGTGATATGTATCTGCGATTGCAACAATTTTTGCCGCAAGCGGAATGTCACCGTTTGAAAGGTTTTCAGGATAACCCTTTCCGTCTATTCTTTCATGGTGATATTTTACAATAGGTATCAAGTCTCTTAAAGACGGATTTGGCATGAGAACTTTTTCCGCACCAATTGACGGATGTTGTTTCATAATTTTCCATTCATCGTCGGATAGCGGCCCTTCCTTTTTCAAAATGTTTTCCGGAATACCGATTTTGCCTACATCGTGCAAAAGGGCGCCCAATTTTATGCGTTCAATTTCATTCTCTGGAAGATTGATTGCTCTTGCAAGAGCTTCTGAGAACCTTGATACTGATGTTGAATGGTCTTTTGTATAAGGATCCTTAGCATCAATTGCACCTGCAAGAGATGATGCAATTTCAAAGATTCTATTTTCCGGAATCGAATGCTCAGCATTGAATTTTGACAGCAATTCTTCTTCAAAATTTATACCCAACTGTGCATGACGCTTTCCGATTACTTCTGCGTATGATTTGAGAGCAATATCATCCCAGAAATTAAAATCAGAAGAACTTATGATTGCTGACATGCCATCTTTATAACCCTTGGCTTTTGATATATACATGGCTTGTTCTGCAAGTATTAATAATTTCTCCTTATCATCCGCACAATCTGGATAGGTTGAAATACCTACTGAAACTTTTACGGGTCCGACATCATCTATATAGAAACAAGAGAGCGAGTATGTTAAATATTCGGCTACATACTTAGCTTGTTCAACAGATGTATTGGGAAGAATTATAGCAAGCTCATCACCGCCGTATCTTGCGGCTATATCGCCTTCGCGCATATTTTTGCGTACATTTTCTGCAACAAGTTTAATAACTTCATCACCCTTGGCATGCCCGAGTTCTCTATTTATTCTTGTGATATTGCAAATATCCATCATTAACACAGATAGCTCTTGCTTTGCTACTTGTGCCCTCGAAAGTTCGTTTGATAAAAGTTCCTGAAAACCTCGGTGGTTATACAAAAGTGTTAAAGCATCAGTATTTACATATTCTTCACTCTTTTCAATTAAATCAAAGTTGTGAGTGACAAGCGCAGAATAATTCGCAATAAGTCTATACAAATTAACGTTCTGTTCGGCATGATTGTCCTGAAATATAATAACACCGATACATTTATTCACTGACATCATTGGAACTATTGCAACTTTGTTTTTCTTAAAATATGAAAGTTTCAAGAAACTTACATCATCTTTAAGAACAACTTTCTTTTCATTAAAAGATGCTATGATAGGATTTTCGGTCTCTTTCATAAAAATCTTGGTTGAATATATATTGCTTAGCTTATCTTGCAATGTCAAATTCAAACAATTTGATTTTTCCTTATATAACCCTACTGCCATGAACTCTGAATTAATATTCTGGTTGATTAAATTAAATACACTCAAATAAAAATCATTGACATTGGCTACATCGGTTAAATTTATCAATTCATTGACTATAATTTTATGATTTAAGGTTTTGCTGTCTTTTATGTATGTCTGGTGCTGCGGATGCTCAAGCGGATTTGACCTGTTTGCTGTCGTCAAAGAATTAACCTTTGAGACCAAATTGGTGGTTGAAATCGGCGATGTCACCGGTATTTTATTCGATTTTATCGAATTATTGTCTAAAATAGTTTGTTCTTTATTCACTAATTCACCTTCACATACATGTAAAAACATCTAAATAAAAAAAATTGATTTAATGTTACAAAATGTTTACAAATCCATTTAGATAATTTAGCCTTTTTTTCATTTACCCCTTTATACACATATTAACATTTTTTTTAGTTTTTTCTAGTGTAAAAAGTACATTTTTTTACAATTGTTTATACAAAAAAAATAATGGCAAAACATATTATACATTTTGCCATTATAGTTCACTTATGTTCTATTAGAACAACAATCTGAACAGTAAGAAACGTTTATTCAGTTTTTCTGAGAATTTCTTAAGGTTTGAAACAGTTTCTGAGGTATCCTTTACTATTTGTTTCAAATTACCTTTATCTTTTCCGTCTCCGTTAATTGTTTCCAGAGCTGTTGTCAATTCACACATTGTTGTATTTAAGTTATCAATTGATGTATTAAGCTTAGCTTTAAGTTTTTCGTCTTTTGTCATGTTATTTACGGATGTTGAAATTTCATTCAAGTTATTAAGCACGGCATTCAAATCTTCCGCAAATGCTTTTGCATCAATTGCGCCTATAATTGGTGATAAACTTTCTGAAAGTTTTGATACAGCCTCTGCCGTTCTATACATTGTAGGCTTGAATTTTTCATCTCCTATTATGCCGTTAACATTAGTTACCAGCTTGTTAAAGTTGTTTGTAACATCGCTCATCATCCAAAGAATTGCATCAAGGTCATTTCTTGAAGTATCAATAAGTTTTTCTGTTTTGGCAAGTGTTGTAGTTGCCTGAGCAGTCAAATCTTTAAAGTTTGTAACAGATTGTCTGATTTCTGCAATCATCTTATCATTCATCAAATCATTAAACACTTTACTCATTTCTGTCAAAGATTCAGCAGCTTGATATTGCAAATCCATAAATGTCGCTATTCTCATAGGCTCTACAATTGTGTACGGAGAAGTTTGATTAGGATAAGGAAGCGGTGCATTATCCAAAGGTGCCACTCTAAGTTTTTTCACTCCGTTCTGCGTAACAATTTTACCTCTCATAAAATTAGGAAGTCTGAGCCCCGGTAAATTCACTACATAATCAATTTTGTATGCATAATTGGTGTTTACATAATCAACCAGCTCCAACGGAACCAGTTTTGATGTCATGATTTGAGTTTTTTTAACTTTTCCTACATCATAATACTTGTCATCCAGCTTAATTTCGACAGGTGTATTATTTGGCAGCAAATCTTTGTTCACCACAGGAAGATACACTGTGCGCAATTTCGGAGGAGTTATTTCTAAGAATTGTTCCCCGATTAAACCTGATTGTTGAATTGAAAGCGTTGATGCAACAGGTATTTTTATTCCTGGTTCGGTTATTACGAATCTCATTTTTACGTAACTTGACTCTCCGTCAACGACAGGAACAATTTCTTCTACTTGTCCGACTCTCAGTCCCATCATTTGAACACCGGAGCCAGGACGCATGCCATTGACATCCTTAAATTGAACTTCTATTCTCTCTGCAGAAGAAAAAGATCTCCCTTTTACCCAGAGTATAGCAAATAAAAGTATTGTTAATGACACTATTGCGAGTATTCCAACTTTTAAAGACGGTGAAATTTTCATATTATAAGCTTCCTTACTAATTCATTTTCATTGGTCCATCAAGAGCCGCTTCTACGAACTGGCGGGTATATGGAGTTTCTTCTCTGCATAAATCATCAGGGGTTCCTTCAAATACCGCATGACCATTATACAACATCAAAACCGAATCTGACGTCCTCCGTATTGTTGACATTTGGTGCGTTACAACAATTGATGCCGCGTTTGTTTCATTTTTTAACCTTACGATATAATCTTCTATCAAAGTTGACGATATAGGGTCTAATCCTGCCGTTGGCTCATCGTACAGAATTATTTTCGGTTCCGTTACAATTGCACGCGCAAAGCTTACACGTTTTTGCATACCACCTGAAAGTTCTGAAGGAAATTTGTCTTCAATTCCTGAGAGCCCTACAAGTTCCAACTTTTCAGCAACAATCCTTTCAAGTTCTTTTCTTGAATATTTCCCCCTCAAGTCTTTTCTTTCCTGAAGAGCAAAAGATATGTTGTCGAACACATTTAGAGAATCAAATAGCGCAGAGTATTGAAACACCATTGCTATATCTCCGCCCGTTGTTATTATTTCTCCCGAATCTTTTTCCAACAAACCGCTTATTAATTTTAGAACAGTGCTCTTTCCTGAACCGCTGAAACCGACAACGGATAAAATTTTCCCGTCATCTACTTTAAAGGATATGTCATCCAATATTACTTTTTTGCCAAATGATTTTACAAGGTTTTTTACTTCTATACTCATTTTTTATTTTCCATTTTCTATTTTATATTAGTAGAAACATGCCGCTGCAAAAATCATATCAAGTATGACCATTACAACGAATGACCAAACAACAGCCTTTGTTGTTGCAATACCAACGCCTTTTGCGCCGTCTTTTGCGTTCATTCCGCACGAACAGCAATTGAGCGTAATTACAAATCCGAATGTCACAGCCTTCATAATACAAACTCTTATGTCTCGCATATTAAGCCCAAACCAAACAGAATCAAAATATGCTTTAAAAGTGAGTCCGGAGACAACATTTGAGGCTACAGCACCGCAAAGAATTCCAAAAAATGATGCCAATATTACCACAAACGGCATCATAACAGTTCCGGCTATAACTCTGGGTGTAAAAAGATAATGCACCGGATTTACTTTCAAAACCCGTATCGCATCTACCTGTTCTGTCACCTTCATTGTTGCAAGTTCAGATGCCATTGAAGAACCTATCATGGAAATTATTGCAAATCCTGCCATAATAACACTTTCTTCTCTGACGGTAAGTATTGCAACAAGCATTCCTACATAATTACCTGCTCCTTGTTTTACCATTTCGCCGGCAACTTGCATTGCAACAATAATCGTTGTCATACCGACTATTGAAAGCGTAATCGGCAGCGATGAGACTCCGAACCTTGCGGACTGAAAAATAATCTCCTTAAGAGATGTCGGTTTTTCTTTTAAGCCCTTTATCAATTCTACGCCATACATTACGGTGGTACCGAGAGTCGATATCAGTTCGCCAATAACTGCCAAGAGCGCTTTGAATATTTTATATGTATATGTTGCTTTATAATAAATTCTCATAAGTACAGGTTAATTATACCAAATATTAAGAATAAAATACAAATAATTTATTATCTGTGATACAATTAGTTGTAAACAGAGGAGTATATATGTACGGATTAATTTTAGCCGGCGGTTCGGGAAGCAGACTTTGGCCGCTTTCAAGAGAGCTTTATCCAAAGCAATTGTTAAACATTCAAAACAGTGAGAGCCTTTTGCAATCTACGTTTGAAAGATTAGAAGAGTTTATGCCAAAGGCAAATATTATAAGCATGACAGGAGTAAAACACGTTTCAAATGTCAGATACCAGCTCGGAAAAATTGCCGAAAATCCTATAGTGCTATCGGAGCCTACGTCAAAAAATACAGCTCCGGCAATTGCTCTCGGGACAAAATTTATTTCTGAAAAATTTAATACCGACCCTGTGATTATAGTCGTACCTTCAGACCACTTGATAAAAGATGTTAAGAAATTTGCAAAAACAGCGCTTGAAGGAGAAAAAATCGCAAATCAGGGTTATATTGTGACTTTTGGAATTGAGCCATCTTATCCTGAAACAGGTTATGGTTATATAAACGTAACTGACAATAAGGTCGAAAACGGTTATATCGTAAACAAATTCACTGAAAAACCAAACTCTGAGCTTGCACAAAAGTATATAAACGACGGAAACTATTTCTGGAACAGCGGTATATTCATGTTCAAGGCTTCTACTCTTTTGGAAGAAATTTCAAAATGCTCGCCTGAGATTTATACACTTTTGAAGAATTTTGATTTTACAAAGTCTGATGAAATTCCATACATTGAGTTTGATAAAATGCCTTCTATATCTATTGATTACGCAGTCATGGAAAAATCAAACAAAATTGCTCTGCTTAAACTGGAAAGCGATTGGAACGATTTAGGCAGCTGGAAATCTATTTATGATGTAAGCAAGAAAGATTCAGACGGGAATGTAAAAATTGGACACGTTTTAGATGAAGGTTCAAAAAATTCTCTTATGTATTCTTCGTCAAAACTGGTTGCAACAATAGGGCTTGAAGATACTGTAATTGTAGAAACTGAAGACGCAATTTTAGCCTGCAAATCAGATAGAACACAAGATGTAAAGAAGATTTTTGACACATTAAAGCAGCAGAATGATAATACACACCTTGTACACAAAACTGTATACAGACCTTGGGGATACTATACAGTACTTGCTGAAGGCAAAGGATTTTTGACCAAAATGATACAGGTAAATTCAGGGCAAAAGCTTTCAGTTCAATCTCACAACCATAGAAGCGAACACTGGGTCGTTTTGGAAGGTAAAGCCAAAGTATTACTTGAAGGCAAAGAACATATTCTAAGCCCCGGACACAGCATAGATATTGATGTAAAAGAAATTCACTCGCTTCAAAATCCTTATGAAGAAACTTTAAAAATTATTGAAGTTCAAAAAGGCGACTTACTAATTGAAGAAGATATCATAAGATACGAAGATATGTATGGCAGAGTCTAGCTATATTTTTATTCATCTTACATCTTCAAATTTTTCTATATTAAGATGAATAACATTTTATGATAGTATTTTTATATGCAGAAATTTTTTTTAAAATCTATGGGATGCAAGTCGAACCAATTTGAGGGGCAAATTGTTGCTGAGAATATGGTTAAATCAGGATATATTCAAGTAAAAAAGCTCGAGGAAGCAGAATTATACATCCTGAACTCTTGCTCTGTAACACACAAAAGCGACAATGAGGCAATGTATCTTTTAAGACACGCGCACACTTTGGGGCTTAAAACGGTTTTAACCGGATGCATTGCACAAATTGAGAAAGAAGCACTTTTAAAAGAAGACTTTATTGATTTTGTTTATGGAAATGAAGACAAGTTTAAGCTTGGGGATTTAATTAAAAACAATGAAAAATATGCAGTAAAGGATTTGATGGTTGAAGACAAATTCTATCCTGCGATTTTGGATGATACAACAAAAACCCGTATGAGCCTAAAAATTCAGGACGGATGCGACAACAGATGTTCTTACTGCATAATTCCTTTTGGCAGAGGAAAATCAAGAAGCGCTGATAAGGATTTTATAATTAATGAAATTAACCGCTCATACAATAACGGATACAAAGAAATTGTCCTGACAGGTATTCATATAGGGCTATGGGGCAAAGAAAACGGTGAGAACTTATTAACACTTTTAAAAAGTATTGAGGAGGAAACAAAAATTCCAAGATATCGACTCGGTTCACTTAATCCTCACGAAATAACTCCAGAGCTTTTAGATTTCTTGGGAAGAAGTGAAAAATTCTGTCCGCACTTTCACCTTTCACTCCAATCTGCGTGCAACAGAACATTAAAACGAATGAACAGACACTATAGTGTAGAGTATTATCTTGACCAAATCGAGGATATAGTTTCACGATTTGAGAATCCGTTTTTGGGT
>CACZPB010000113.1 GCA_902782905.1 uncultured bacterium | reverse complement strand
TATGCACTCAATCGAAGAAAAAGAACAATACATGGAGCTTGATTGGGACAAGGTTAGTGTAAACGACAAGGTTATGATAAAAGAACTTAATCAACCCGTTACAATACTTTCTCTGCCAGATAAAAGCGGTGCTTTATTTATCCAAATGGGCATGATAAAAACAAAAGTTAAGAAAGAAAAATTGGCTGTTTTTGACCCTCAAATGACTAAAAAAGTTACGCTTCCGACAAGCGCTATCAAAAAAGACGGAGGCTTCAGTCTCAAAAGATATGATATATCAAATACGCTTGATTTAAGAGGAGAAAGAGTCGAAGAAGCATTAGATGAGCTTGAATCCTATTTAGACAAAGCAAGCCTTGCAAATTTATCACCGGTATATATAATACACGGACACGGAACCGGCGCACTTAAGGGAGCCGTAAGAGAATTTGTTTCTTCTTCTCCTTACGTAGCAAAATATAGAGTCGGAGAAGATGCAGAAGGCGGCGACGGAGTCTGCGTTATTGATATAAAATAAATATTGTTAAGTTACGATATATCCTGTATAATAGTTCTATATAGGAGAGAATTATGTACAAACTTGGTATAATCGGCTATCCCTTGGGACATTCAATTTCTGCTGTTATTCAAAAAGCCGGACTTGAAAGTATAGGGCTTGACTGTTCTTACGACGTTTTAGAAACTCCGCCGGAGGACTTGATTGCAAGGATTAAGTATCTTAAAACAAACGGATACAACGGATTTAATGTAACCATTCCATTAAAAGTGCCAATGTCGCTGTTTTTGGACGACATTGATGATTATGCGAACATTGCCGGATGCGTTAACACCGTTAAGATAAGAGAAGATAAGAGCTTCTTTGGGTATAACACGGATATTTACGGGTTCAAAAAAGCAATTCCTGATACTGTGGATTTAAAAGGGAAAAACGCAAGCATACTGGGAACCGGCGGTGCTTCCAGAGCGGCTGTTGTCGGACTTGCAGAAAAAGGCGTCAGCTCCATTGATTTTTACTCAAGAAATATAATAAATTCTCAACAAACACTCAATTATGTACGCTCAAAATTTCCGGAAATAGAGTTTAATGTTTATCAAATTCAAAATATCAGAGATTTAAGCGGAACATCAATTGTCGTGAATGCCACTCCTATCGGTATGAAAGGATATATGGCAGATCAGATGCCTCTTGAGCGCGCAGATTTGGACAGATTAAATCCGAATACAATAGTTTACGATATCGTTTACAATCCGATAAGAACTGTCCTAATTCAAGAAGCACAAAAGAGAAGTTTGAGAACAATAGGCGGACTGGATATGCTTATTTATCAGGCGGAACGTGCAATAGAGATTTGGACTGGCAAAAAACCGGATACACAGGCTATGAAGCTTGCGGCATATGAAACTCTGTAAATAAAATTCAGGGCAAAGAGCCTCCGAATCATAAGAGAGGGCAAAAACAACGGGCAGCGAGGTTATTTTGAAAAATTTTATAATATTACTTATAATCTCAATCTTTTCAACTCCTGTTTTAGCGGGGTCGATAAACGCTGCCGCATATAAAACAATGCAGGCACAAACCTACAGAAACAATTATCGGACACAGGTCAGACAACAGAATATGCCATATTGGCAAGTTCAATCGAATTTTGCTACAAGAAACAGAGGATATAGAAATTATTCAAATTACACAAGGCATATGAACAATGCAACCTATACCAATTACGGAAATCAATTCTATCGGGGGCGATTTTGATTAATATAGATTTCCTTACAATGAGAGCATTTTTGCTTGAAAATATTGATTTTTTTATAGGCGCAAGATTACAAAAAATTCAACAGCCAACAAGAAGGGATTTTGTTTTCTCTCTGCGAAACAACGGTGAAAGTCGTAAGCTGTATGTAAATATTTACCCAAACATATACCATTTGGCATTCATGTCAAAAGAAAATGAGGAAAGAAGAAATATTGTAATCCCACAAAAACCACCAATGTTTTGTATGCTCTTAAGAAAATACATTGAAGGCGCAAAAATAAGCGATGCACTCACTATAGAAGGTGAGAGAATATTAGAGCTGCATTTTGAAACGTATGACGAATTATCTCAAAAACATCAGCTTTGCCTGTGTTTTGAGCTTATGGGCAAGCATTCTAACCTCATTTTGTACGATAGAGAAACTATGGTAATTATAGGGTGTGCACATAATGTGGGTTCTGAAAAAAGCCGTTACAGAGAGCTGCAAGGCGGGCTTAAGTATATTTATCCTCCTAAAGTAAAATTGCCCACTCACCCTAGCCCTCTCCCGCATGGCGAGGGAGAGAGAATATTATCAAACGAACTAACTCTCCAATTCAAAAACTTGCCGGAAGCAAAAATTGAAGAGTACTTAAAAACGGAAGTATTCAGACCTGCAATATCTGGAGAGCGTTACACGCTTTTTAAAGAGCTTATCCAGAATGCAGTTCCTCAAAACTCAGTAAATGAAATGCTCGACAACTATTATTCAAAAATTCAGGAGGAATTAAATTTAAAAGCTGAAAAAGCTAAGCTTATAGAGCTTACGAACCCAAAACTTAAAAAGGCTAAAAATTCCATATCTAAAATTTCAACTCTGTTAAAAAAACGGGACAACACAGACAAATACAAACTTTATGGCGAACTTCTGACTGCAAATCTGTACAAAAAATGCGATTACCAAAAAGAGATAGAAGTTTTTGACTATATTAACGGTACAAACATTAAAATTGAACTTGATGATAACAAAACACTTAACGAAAACGCACAAAGATATTACAGACTTTATACAAAATCAAAAACCACACAGGAAAAATCAAAAGAAATGCTTGATAACTTGTATATAGAAAAAGAATATCTGGAAAACATTTTGTATAGCATAGAAACCGCTCAAAATCTAAAACAACTTGAAGATATAGAATCCGAGCTTGGTGTTGCAAAACAAAAGTCAAAACAGAGTGCCAAACCAGCAGTTGAAAAAATTAATATTAACGGATTTGACGTTTATATAGGGAAAAACAATAAACAAAACGATTATATTGTATCCAAACTCGGCAAAGACGATGATTTTTGGTTTCACACAAAGCTTTGTGCGGGCTCTCATATTTTGTTGAAAGTCAATGGTCAGAAGCCGGATGAGGAAACGATTTTTAAATGCTGCAAACTTGCAAGAGAATTTTCGTCAGCAAAAGAACCCTCAAAAGTCGGTGTTATATATACAAAATGGAAATACCTCAGAAAACCTCCGGCAGCACCCTTGGGATATGTCACATACAAAAATGAGAAAGAAGTACTAGTATAAACAGTAATACTTCAAATTTTGTAACAAAATAGCAAATTTTTTGGTTTAGGGATTTTTTACTATACACAAAATTAAAAAAGATTGTTAACAATGAGCAAAATACCAGCAACAACTGCAAGAATATCATTATTAAACTGGAATCTGCCCAAAGGGGAAATTAACCCTAAGGCACTCGGATACGTATGCCCAAACGGTTTTATCAACTTTCAAACAGAAAAATCCGCATTGAATTATGCAAAAAACAGAGTTATTGATTCTGTACGAAGCACCAGTCACAAACCTTTTGAGCGAGCAGTACTTATTGACCACAAAACAATCATTGGAGAAATGGATGGGGACGAGTATTCAGTCGATATTGCAAAATGGGGGGGAAAGATGGCTAACAAAACATATGTTCACTCCCATCCGAATAAAGCAACGCTATCACTAAATGACTATTTGGTAATGCTCGAACAAGATATAAAAAAAATGATTGCATTTGATATGGATAGTCATATGTACGCACTTGAAAAATTACCCGAAAAAACAAATGCTTTATTAAATTCAGTAATCAATAAATTTATGCACAGCCGTAATATATTAATTCGCGGAGCGTTGGCAACGAAAGCATACGCTACAACAGAAAGCCTTAATCAGACAGAACCTGTACTGAGAGAAAAGGCTGAATATTTAGTTCACGCACGCATCGGAGCACCTTATGCTGACAACGAAATATTAAACAAAGAAGATGAACTTAAAATTTCTATGGCTGACATATACGCAATCCATTGGAATAACGTTGATGCTGAAAAAAACGGTTCTTGGAACAGTAACATGGAAAACATGTGGAGAAATATTGCAGAAAAAATAAAATGCAAGTATACAAGCAAATAAAGAATTTATGCTAAAATATGTTTATTAAGGAGGAAAATATGAGAGTTGACGGCAGAGAAAATAACGAACTTAGACCAATAAAGTTTACACACAATTTTACAAAAAACGCAATTAGTTCAATTTTGGTTGAATTCGGAGATACAAAAGTCATTTGCGCAGCATCTGTTGATTTAAAAAAGCCTAAATGGATGGAAGAAGATGACAACAGAGGCTGGGTAACAGCAGAATATTCGCTTTTACCTTCAGCCACAAATACACGCTGCAAAAGAGAAAGAGACAAAGTCTCCGGCAGAACACACGAGATTCAAAGACTTATCGGAAGAAGTCTTAGAGCTTGTGTAGACTTAGAAAAAATGTCAGGTATGACAATTACAATTGACGCAGACGTAATCCAAGCTGACGGCGGAACTCGCACAGCAAGCATCTGCGGAGGATACCTTGCACTAAAAGACGCTGTTGAAAAATTAATCGCATCAGGTGATATTAAAGAAAACCCGATTATAGAACCGATAGCCGCAATCTCAATTGGTATAGTAGATGGAGAAATCAAACTCGATCTTAATTATGCTGAAGATTCTCACGCACAAGTTGACTCAAATGTTGTCCTTACAAAGAGTGGAAAAATTGTAGATTTTCAAACAACATCAGAAGGTGAACCCTACGAGTTTGAAAGAATGATTGAACTCTTTAATACAGCCAAAAATGGTATTAACAAAATAATTGAAATGTACTAATCTACGCACAAAAATATGTATTTTTGTATATGCTTAAGGCAGCAAAAATGGCTTTCTTTTTCTGAAGAAAAAGAAACAAAAAGACTTTTCATACATTGTCGGCTCTCAGATTTATACTACAAATTGAATTAATAAACTACTAAGCCGCCTCATTCGTATCTGTTACAGGTGGGTTGATACAAGTTTTAATATGTTCAAAGTCAGATAAGAGTGTGCGGGGAAAAGTTTCCTCGCACACCAATTCCTATCGTTGTTATTATTTTATGATATTATACCTTCCTGAATCAGCTGTTCTCTAATTTCTTTTTTAGTTTGGAATTCGGCATCATCTTTACTGACAAGTCTTTTACCAAGCATAGCCATAGGAGTAAGCACACCAAGAGCGAGGATACAGCATCCGATATTCATAAGGATAGAATGTCTTTTTAACTTCTTAACTCCTTGGAAGAATTTTTCCGAACTTTCGCCTTTCGCTATTGCTTCTTTGTACTGCTTATAGAGAGTTTCCAGTTTATTATTTACCCCCTTAATGTCCTCAAGGTCGATGTATTTTCTTGTATCAATTTTTTCTGTGTCATCCAAAAGTGATATTATATCTGATTTTTTTGCAACTTTTACAATCTCATTTTCAGGATTTTTGTGCAAAAATTCGTATAGCTTAGCGTCATCATTTAAGTCGGCAACTTTTTTAAACTCTTTTAAACTTTTTTCAATAGAACCGTTCTCAAAAACTTCTTTTACTGAGCCGTCTTCAATAACTCTTGCATCCAGACCTATTGACTTTTTATACTTAGCATCCGCTCTTTTTTCAAAAAATTCTTGAATTTTTCCGCCGGCATAGTACATAAAGCAAAGAGTTGAAGCTTCTTTTATACTGTAACCTATAAACTCTTGCGGAGTTCTTGAGTCTGTCAGCCTTTCGCCTGTTATAGCACCGTCTAAAATCCACATATTTTTTACAGGAGAGAATGCGAAATTTTTAACAACGTCACCCAGACCTTTGAAAGTCGGCTTAGATGCAGCTACGTCCGAGTTTTTATTTTTATCATTCTTTTTCGCTTCATACTCTTTTATCAGATTTTTCCTGATTTTATCCTCTGTATAAGCCTGTTTTGCTCTCGTTAACCCGATATAGGTCGCAATTGTAGCACCTGTTGCAACAAAGAATTTCCAAAGTGCAACATTTTTGAAGGTCGCCTGTTTATTTCCGATTTTTTCTATATTTTTTTTAATTTCGTCTGTTGGAGCGTATTCCTTAATTTTCTCAAACACATCTTTGTTTTTAAGATTTCTTACGTCAAATTTTGAGTCAAGTCCAAAGGCTTTAAAAATTGTTTTATCAAATAACCACTTAAAAAGCGGAATCCCTCCCAGCCATAAAGCTTGTGTCCCGAGCTCGTCTATTAATCTATCCTGTCCTTCTTCTTTGCCTGTCACAAAAGAACTCGCAGTCATACCTGCAGTAGCGGACATATCTTTTACTGCTAGCGGTATAAGTGAATTCGGATTTCCGAGAGTTGAAAATATTGCACCAACATTTGCCATACTACAACCCCCATTTCAGGTTCATTAACTTCTTACTAT
>CACZPB010000112.1 GCA_902782905.1 uncultured bacterium | reverse complement strand
TAAGATAGAATCCGCACATGATGACAGTTTTTCTGACGGACTTTTAGAGTATCCTCAGTATACAAAACCAAGGAATTACAGAGGTTTAGAAGTGCCTGAAGTTTTACTTAACGGAAACCACAAACTGATTGAAGAATTCAGACAGGAAGAAAAAATAAAAAGAACCCAAAAAAAACGCCCCGACTTATACAAGAAATGGAAACAGTAGCTCTCATTTACTAATAAAAAAAAGCATGCTAGTATAAATTTATGCTTAATCTTTTTATCACATCATCAAATCATAAATCAGGCCAAACATTTATTACAAAAGGTATTGCAGCTACAATGCAAAGTCTCGGTTACTCAACGAGTGTTTATAAACCTGTTCAAACAGGCGGTATTGAGCGAAACGGCTTTATGCAATCACCTGATTTAACAGAGATAAAAACGATTGATCCGTATATAAAAACTCATTTCAGCTATTTATTTAAATCAGAAACTGAACCGCTAATAGCAGCTGAAATTGAGAATGAAAATATAGATTTAGATATTATAAACAGCGATTTTCAAAAACTTTCCTCGACTTCAGATTGCACAGTTGTTGAAACAGATGGAGGGATTTTGAGCCCGATTACACCGGAATATAAGAATATTAATATACTAAAAAGGCTCAATATTCCAATGATTATCGTTACATCGCCGAATGCGGATGCAATTAATTCTACCCTTTTGACAATAGAAGCTGTGCAAAACATTGGCGCTGAAATAAGAGGAGTAATAATAAACAATATAGAAGAAGACTGTTCAAAAGAAATGCTTGGTTCTATACCAAGAATTATAGAAGAATACACTAACGCAAATGTTCTTGGACTAATTCAGCATCTTAAAGCCGGTTATAAACCGGAAGATTTAATCTCCGCAATTCTTAACGGCTTAGATATAGAAAGCATTTTTAATGTAAGAATAGAAAAGCTGGATATGAACTGATGATTATTACTGCCGGAATTTACAAAGGGAGAAAAATTTTAGCGCCTAATGAAAATATAACGCGCCCGACTCTTTCAAAAACAAGGATGGGAGTATTCAATTCTTTGTATTCTATTCTTGGTGAGTTTGAAGGAAAAAGCTTTTTAGACCTTTTTGGAGGCTCCGGTATTATGGGAATTGAAGCTTTGTCAAGAGGTTTTTCTAAAGTTACAGTATGTGAGCTCAATAAAACAGCGGCCTCAATTATAAAGAAAAACTACGCTTCATTAAGTATAACTCCAGATTTATACGTATGTGACAGCAAAAAGTTCGTTTTAAGCAGAAATACATTTTATGATGTTGTATACATTGATCCTCCATACCAAAGCAGAATTTACGAAGAAATTCTAAAAGGGGTAAATGGAGTAGGGATAAATGGAGTAGGGGTAAAAGGGAAAATTATTGTCATTGAACACGATAAAAATGTTAAATTAGAAGAATATGATGTTATAAAAGAAAAAAATTACGGCGGAAAAATCGTTACTTTTATAAGCCAATCACAAGTATAGTCAGTGTTTTGTAACATTTTTGTAAAAATTCAAATTTGTTTTCTATAAAAATAAGCCTGTTTATATTAGAATAGGATAGTTGAATGATTTTTGGGGGGGGGTAATAGTGTTGACAATGGATAACGAAAAACAGTCAATGAATATTAAATTTGAAAACTTCATTGATACACTTGAAGGCGAAGACTTATTGGGCAAATGCGACAGAGTTGATGAAGTTCTCTCAAGCGGAGTTCTTACCGGCAACGAAGGTTTGGGCATGGTTACAATGAACAAAGTCCAACCTGACTCAAAAATCAAAGAAAAAGACGGCAGCGTACACGACGTTATAATGCTGGGGTCGAATTCTTATCTTAATCTTTCAACACACCCGCAAGTTATGCAAGGCGCACGTGAGGCTCTTGAAAAATTCGGATACGGAATGGGAGCTGTTTCGAATTACGCAGGGATTACGGAAATTCACAAAGAGCTTGAAGCAAGAATTGCGAAATTCCACGGAACAGAAGATTGCATAGTATTTCCATCAGGTTACGGCGCTAATATTGGTATAATTTCAGCTCTTTGCGGTAAAAATGACGTAATCATTAATGACGCAGCAAATCACGCATCAATTTTTGACGGAAATGTTTTATCCGGCGCAGAAATAAAAGTATTTCCGCACAGAGACATGAAGGGATTAGAAAGAATTTTATCAAGACTCCCTGAAGAAAAAACCGGAAGATTAATTATTACAGATGGTGTGTTCTCAATGGACGGTGATATGGCATATTTAGATAAAATCGTTGAACTCGCTCAAAAATATAAATGCAGAATTATGGTAGATGATGCTCACGGTGTAGGTATAGTAGGCCCTACAGGCAGAGGAACAGCCGAACACTACGGAGTTATGGATAAAATTGATTTGCACGTAAGTATGCTATCTAAAGGTCAGGGCGGACTAGGCGGATATTGCGCAGCTTCAAGAAAAGTTGTTCAATACTTGAGACTATATGCAAGAAGCTACTTCTTCTCAACAGCAATGCCCGCTTCTGTTGCAGGCGGTTTGAATGAAGTTTATAAACTTCTTGAAACAGATACTGCGGGTAGAAAAGAACTTTGGGAAAAAACGGATTATTTGAAGAAAAAACTTACTGACGCAGGTTTCGATATCGGCCACTCTCAATCAGCTATTGTGCCTGTTATGATATACAATGAACCGATTTTATTTGAGATGTACAAAAAGCTCAGAGAAAGAGGAGTTTACGTTAATATTGTAACGTATCCTGCTGTCAGAAGAAAAGAATGCCGTTTAAGACTTTGTACTATGAAAGATTTGTCATTTGAACAAATTGACAGAGCAGTAGAAATTCTAACAGAACTCGGTAAAGAGTACGGAATTGTTAAATAGTTATATTATTTATGAAAAAATCAGTTTTAGTAACAGGTGCAGGCGGATTTATTGGGCTTAATGTCGTTAAAGAGTATGCAAAGTACGGATGGAAAGTCTTTGCACTTGTTCATAACAATATGCCAAAAGAATTGGATAGTATTGATAATGTAAACATTATTCAAGGAGATGTCACTAATAATTCTTTTTTGTCACAGTTTAAAGACAATGTTGATGTTGTGGCACACGTTGCAGGACTCGCAAAAGACATTGGCTCAGATGAAAAATTCAGAAAGCTGAATTTTGAGCCTGTTAAGTTCTTATCAACAATTTCTAAAGAAAAATTTGTTTACGTTTCATCAAGTGACGTATACGGAATAAAAGATTTCAATAATGCTGACGAAGATACACCGCTTTTGGAATATCCAAAAAATCCTTACCCTAGATATAAAATCAAATCAGAGAATTGGCTTAGAGAAAACTCAAAGAAAAAATATGTCATAATCCGCCCTGCCGCAGTTTGGGGAGAAGGAGATAAGACACTTGAGAGCCGAGTAATAGAGTTTTTAAGAACTTCGCCTTTTATTGTACATTTTGGCAAATGGAGAGGGAATTGCAGGTGGCCTTTGGCTAACGTTAAAAACGTAGCAAAAACAATAGTTTCAGTAAGTGCATTTGATAAATACGATAATCAAGCAATCACAATTATTGATCCAGAAAAAACGACAATTGACGAATACTATAGAAAAGTAGCCTCAAAGTATTTCCCTTCTAAAAAGTACAAAAGCCTTTATTTACCCCTTTGGGTCGGGAAATTTGTCGGTCTGTTTTCTACTACACTATCAAACATGCTTAACTTGAAAGAGCCGATTTTTGACCCTACATTTTATGCTGTGCATCATGTCAGTTCAAATTTAGATTTTACATGCGACAGGATGCTTGATGCGATTAGAATGCTTGATGAAGCAGCAACTTCAGCAGATGTGTAAATTATTGTAAAATTTACACGACAGATAGCAAAAAATTCTTTTTTTTAGTTTTAGTTTGTGTATAATAGAACAAAGAAAGAAAATTTATTATGTTAAATATATCCGACATTAAAGCAAAAAGTCCGTTAGATAAAACAAATGTAACTCAACCAATATCAGTTAGCGATGAGATAGAACGCTATTTAAATAATATTTTTGAACGTGAGATGGCAGAACAAGGCTCAATACTAGTGAGTTATAATCCATTTGTCATCAAAAAGATTGCGGGATATTTATCAGGAAAAATTAAAATGCCTGCATCTATCGGGATTGCAGGAGAAACGGCAAGCGGGAAATCCACAATTACAATGGATTTGATTGATACAATTGAATCTTTTGCGACAGAATTTAATATTGAAGATGCAATAACAAGAGTTAACACAGACGATTATTATTATGACCGTTCTGAAATGGTTAAAGCAGCAGGAAGCTTTGCTGAATTTGCTAAGAATTATGACCTTGACGTGCCTCAAGCCTTAGAACTTGAACTTATGAGTAAACATATCAAGGAATTACTTTCAGGCAAATCAACATATCTTCCTAAATATGATATGTCAGGTACAGCTATTCGACATGACAATTATACACTTGCAAAACCTTCCAAAGTTATTATTTCGGAAGGTTTGTTTACACTAACAGAGAAAATTAGAGATGCATTCGATTTTAAAATTTATGTTGATATAGCAGAAGACATCAAGAAAGAAAGATTTTATATAAGAGCAAAAGAACGCGGTTTGGGCGATTCAGCTGACCATATTTACGCTAATGCTAACGAAAAAGCGGAAGTACACATAAAACCTTGTAAAGAAAAAGCAGATATTGTACTTTCCGGTTCAGCGGATAGAATTAAATATAAGAACTTCTTAAATAAGATTATAGGAATTATTCAGGAGTTGTATTTATAAAGAGTTTTTGTCATACTTTAAGTATCAAGCACAAATACAAGTTGTGAAGAATGTGGGTTGGGTTTTTAACCCAACAAGAATATGATAAATTAATAATAAAATCGGGACGTAGCAAGGACTCCGGAACAAGCTGCCGGTAGCAGGTTGTGAATGGAGGTAGTCGAGTCAAAAAGCGGAAGCTTTGTGCGAGACGTATAGAAAATATCTACCAAGCTGCGAACCAATTTGAAAATTGAATAATAAAATCGGGACGTGGCGCAGCTTGGTAGCGTACTACCTTGGGGTGGTAGGGGTCGCAGGTTCAAATCCTGTCGTTCCGATT
>CACZPB010000111.1 GCA_902782905.1 uncultured bacterium | reverse complement strand
TTTAAGACCGAAGACCAAGTTAGAGAAGAAGCCGGCAAGATTTTAGGCTTTAAAAACGAGAAAAATATTAAATCAGGTGTTGGACAACTGACAACATTTAATCAATTAGGCATAAAAGGAAAGGGTAAAGACAAAAAACCTGATGGCTGGTACTTACCAAGCGATAAAGGTGCTATTGCAATTATCCTTGAAACCAAAAACAGTAACGAGGATATTGGCAAGAAAAAATGGATTGATGAAATTAAACAAAACTGCCAAATAGTTATGGATGCAGGATATACGCATGTTATAGGATTACTTCATAACGGTTATAAAACAACAGGTTTTAAAAACAATACACCGATTGACGTTCCAAACGAACTCCAAGAAAAAGATTTTTATTTCAAACTATTTACCGAAGAAGGTATTGATAAAGAACATATTTATACATTAACTGCTCGCATTAACAACTGTTTGCATAGTGAATTTGGCATTAAAAACCTGTATCACCGTATGATATTTACCGCTTGTGCATTAGTTGCAAAAAGATATGGTGCAACACTGACAAAAGGTATGAATTATGAAACATTTCACACTTGTATTCATTCTACCCTTGCAAAATCTTTGGAAGATAGCAGAAACCAAAACCAAAAACTTGATTTGTTGTTACAAGTTTACTCTGAAATTCGCATGAACTCTACCGAAAACCAAGAGGCAATTGACAATTTTATACAATGGGTTGGTGAAATTTCAGATTGTATTAACAGTAATAAATGGCGTGGTGAAGATGTAATGGGTATTTTCTTTAATGAATTTAACCGTTATAAAAAGAAAACTGACGCAGGACAAATTTTCACACCTGACCATATAACTTCTTTTATGTATCGTTTAATAAACATAAATAAAAACGATTACATAGGAGATTTTACTTGCGGAAGCGGAGCTTTTCTTGTAAAAGCAATGAGCAACATGATGGAAGAAGCAGGCGGAGTCGATACAATAAAAGCAAAAGAGATTAAGAAAACGCATTTATTCGGGATTGAATTTGACAGAGAAATATATGCCCTTGCTTGCGCAAATATGCTTATCCACAAAGACGGTAAAACAAATTTAGAACATTTAGATACAAGAAGTGATAAGGCTTGCCAATGGATTAAGTCAAAGCCTATTACAAAGGTGCTGATGAATCCGCCTTACGAAAATAAATACGGCTGTATAGAAATTGTTAAAAACACATTAGATAATGTCAAAAAAGGTACTGATTGTGCATTTATTTTGCCTGATAAAAAACTTGAAAAAGTATCACAAAAAGTTGTTAAAGAAATTTTAGAACATCATAGACTTAAAATGATTATAAAACTTCCTGAACCGTTGTTCTTTGGAGTTGGTGTGACAACAAGTATTTTTGTTTTTAAAACAGGCGAACCTCAAAACAATGAAGAAATTTTTGGTTGTTACATAGAAGATGACGGACTTGAAACGGTTAAAAATCAGGGTCGTCATGATGTGAAAAACAGATGGCAGGAAAAAGAAGATTATTGGATAGATAGCATTCGTAAATTGAGAGATGAAAAATACAATACTGCTCAATGGATAAAACCAAGTGAACATTTATCATATCAAATGCCCGAAAAACCTTTTGAAATATTTGAAGAAGATTTCAAAAGAACAGCAATGGATTATTTAATGTTTAAAAAAGGTATTGACGTAAAAGAATTTGGCGAAAAGTTACTTAATTCAGCTATGTATTCAAGTAATATTGAAGATAAAAATAATCAAATTTGTATCTCATTAATTAAAGGAAATACCAGTGAAAGAAATTAATACAGAAAATTGGCAAGAGTTTCAAATTGGTAAATTATTTCAAGTTTCAAGAGGAAGACGTTTTGTAGTTGGTAAACACAAAGAAGGAAATATCCCATATTATTCAGCTTCATTAGAAAACAATGGAATAACTGATTATATTTCAAACCCTCTATTTATTGATAAAAACGCTATAATAGTTACAACTTTTTGTGATGCGTTTTATGCAAAAGGGGAATTTACTGCAAGTGATGAAATAACGATTTTGCATCATGAGAAAATGAATGAGATAAATGGTTTATTTATTGCTTCAGCTATAAGAAAAAATGCATGGAAATATTCTTTTAAAGTAAAGGCATTTCAAACCCGTATAATTGAAGATACAATAAAACTTCCTATAAATAAAAAGGGGGAACTCGATTGGGAATATATGGAATCATATATGAAAAATATTATGCAAGAATCTGAAAGAGATATCGAAAATCTAAAAAATATTTGCAATAAAAAAAAGGAAATAGAGTTAAACAACTGGAAAAGTTTTACAATTGGAAAGTTGTTTGAAAATATTGTTAAACCACCTGTTTTACATACTAAAAACGTCACTGAAAATATCAATGGTATTCCATATGTTGTAAGAACAAAATTTAACAATGGTATAAAATATAATGTTGAAAAAACACTACAAATGCAACCTAGCCCAGCAGGAACAATTTCTTTCGGTGCAGAAAATGCAACTTTCTTTTATCAAGAAAGGGAGTATGTATCAGGAAGAGATATTTATTATATTGATACTAGACATTTAACAAAGTATGCATGCCTATTTGTGGTGACTTCTTTGCAGACAATAGCAGAAAAATATTCATACAATTATGGAATGTTTCCTGAACTTGTAAAAAAAGAAGAGATTAAACTACCTGTTAATAAAAAAGGTGAACCTGATTGGGACTATAAGGAAAACTATATGAAAAATATTATGCAAAACACCCAGTCAAAACTTGATAAACTTGTTTGTTGTTAAAACCCCCAAAAAAATCCCAAAATTTGCAAACTGTCCGAAAAATTGCAAACTGATTAAAAATCGTCAAAACCCTTATAAAATCAAGTAAAAGTGCCAGCAGTTAAAATGAAAGAAAAGTGCAAGAGTGAGCAGTTTGCAAATTTGCAGTCAAACCACTTTCGACCGCCAAAACCTTTGATATGAGCTGGTTCTACAAAAATTGCAAACTGTCTGCGATTTGCAATCTGCACCACTTTCTGCAGAGAAAATGTTAAATGGTAGCAAATAAAAAAGAGATAAAGCCACAAACCTTATCTCTTTTATATTATTAATTGGTTGCGGGGGCTGGATTTGAACCAACGACCTCCGGGTTATGAGCCCGACGAGCTACCAGGCTGCTCTACCCCGCGTTACATGTATATTATGAAACACTAAATATTAAAAATCAACCTTATTTTTTTTTATTAAAATTACACTGGCATAAAATCCTCAAATGTGTTATAATTAGCGACGGAATTGGTTTAATTTTAGGAGATTTTATGAGCATTTTTAAATACACTTATCCGATTATTGATTGTTTGGTCATATCACTTGTTACACTTTTTACGTTTTTAAATTTTATTGAAAAACCTCATCAATTAGTAATTGTAATTGTCTGGATGCTACTGACTGTCGGAATAACTCTGGCATGCAAAAAATTCTATGACCAAAAATTCGGATTTAAATTGTTTGGAATACTATTTGAAAGCATTGCAATTGCATCTGCTATATCAGCATTTGTATGTTTTTTCCTTGGAAGCGACATCTTGACTTATATGCTCATCACAATTTTTGCAACACTTACGTTTATATGTATATCTCTTGTTAGGATTATTTGCATTGTATTAGCTAAGCTTTTCCCGAGAAAAAAGAATGTCCTGATTGTGGGAGCAGGTCAAGACGGAAAGCTTATTGCAGAAGAAATTCAACAAAGACCTTGGCTTAGGCTCAATGTTGTCGGCTTTTTGGACGACAATATGAATAACATAGAAGACGAAGACTCTACAATCCCGATATTAGGGCTAACATGCGATTCTGAAGCTGTAATAAAAGACAATAACGTAAAAGTTCTAATCGTTGCCGTAAAATCAAGAATGGACTCTAACATCCTTACTGACCTCGTTAAGGGAATTCCTTTGGGAGTAAAAGTTTGGAGAATGTACAGATTCTATGAAAGAATTACACACCGCTTTCTTGTTTCAAAAATGTCGGTAAATTGGCTTTTCTATGATTGCGTTAGGAAAAAAGCGCTTTTATACGCTTCACTAAAGCGATTCTGTGACATTCTGGCATCTATAGCGATACTCATTATCACATTACCGCTGTCAATTATTGCAATTCTCGGAATTGAATTATCGGATTTAGGACCGATATTTTTCACACAAATGAGAACGGGCAAGTTTGGCAAACCTTTCAAAATGATTAAATTCAGAACAATGTATCAAGACAAAGTTGAAGATGATTTTGATGATGATTTGAACGAAGTACACGCAGATGACAAACGCATCATGCCATTCTGTAAAATCATGAGAAAGTTCCACATAGACGAAATCCCACAAATGCTTAATGTATTGAAAGGTGATATGAGTATTGTCGGTCCAAGACCGGTAAGAGAAGAAGTCTACTATGAGAACAAAGAAAGAATTCCGTTCTGGGAATGCAGAAATTGGGTACACCCCGGATGGTGCGGTTGGCAGCAGGTAAAGACATCCGAACCATCAGCAGAAGAAAGGCTAGGATACGATTTGTACTACATAAAACACAGAAATTTGTTCTGGGAATTTTGGATTTTCTTAAGATATATGCTTAAGGTTATTCTGGGAAAAGCACGCGGCAAGTAGACTTAGCCAGTTTGTAAACAAATGTAAACAAAAAAACAAGTTGTGAAATTCAACTTGTTTTTTTTACTTTATATATATGTAAGTAGTTTAATAAGGATACACGAATTTATGTTAGCAGCTTTTTGTCAAACAAAAGAAGATAATTCAACATCATCAGCATTCAAACTTTTAGGAACAGCTACTCCTAAACATGAAGGCGGATTGATTTCTAATAATACAAGCTTGATTTCTGCTACATTGTCAAATGGCGGTATGGATTATTGCAGCTTTTATTCAGGTCCTTCTGATGCTGCGATTATTGCATTTGGTGAAAGTGTTGAATCTTGCGGTTCAATAGCTTACTCTGGAAGCGAATCTTGCGGTTCAATTGCCTTCTCCGGCGGAAGTGAATCTTGCGGTTCTGTTGCATCATCATTCTCCGGCGGCGGAAGCTTCTCAGGCAGCTGCTGCAGCTATTCTTGTTAAGAATAATGATTTAATATTGCAAAATATAAAAAGACTGATTCCATTCAGTCTTTTTTTTGTAAACTTGTTGTCAAATATCTGTCATAATGATACGATTAACATATAGGGGAGATTGTTATGACAGATAGCGGCTTTAATATTATTAAATTTTTAAAAAGTGCCGTTGCTACAGGCGCTTCTGATGAACATTTAAAAGTCGGTCATCCGCCTTATTTAAGAAAAAACGGATTTATTATGAAAACAAACATGCCAAATCTTTCTAAAGAAGATTTGGATCGAGCAATATTGGAAATTGCACCCAGCGCAATTAAAAATGACATACTCAGCCTGTGTGATTTGGATTTTATGTACGAAATAGATGGTTTTTCAAGATTTCGTATAAATTATAACAGACAGATAGGCATGCCGTCGCTTGTAATAAGAAACATTTCTTACAATATTTCCAAGCTTAAGGATTTATCATTGCCGGAGATATTACATTCAATAGTTGAAGCTCCAAACGGAATTGTCCTTGTAACCGGTCCGACAGGAAGCGGCAAGTCTACAACAATTGCTTCACTGATTGACTATATAAATATGACTTCTCAAAAACACATTATTACAATTGAAGATCCTATAGAGTATATTTTTAACTGCAAAAGAAGCATTGTATCTCAGCGCCAAATAGGGGTGGACACAAAGAGTTTCGCTGACGGAATAAAATATTCTTTGAGGCAAGACCCAGATGTTATATTTATAGGCGAAATAAGAGACAAAGAAACTATGGAAGCAGCGCTTAAGGCTGCGGAGACAGGGCACTTGGTACTATCTACTCTGCACACAAATGATGCAATTCAAACAATAAACAGAGTTATTAATATGTTTGACGAATCAAACAGATATATTATAAGAAAACAGCTTGCAGAAACTCTTCGAGCTACAATAGCGCAAAAGCTTGTCTATTCTGAGAAAGAGAAAAAGAGATTCCCTGTATGTGAGATTATGGTTGTGACTTCTACAATCAAGGATTATATAAACAAAGACAATACAGATGAAATATATAGTTTGATAAATGATAATACAATTGACAATATGATTTCACTAAACTTGTCTTTGGCTGAACTCGTTCACAAAGGCGCTATTACAGAAGAAGAAGCACTTGAACAATCAAATGACACTCCAGAACTGGAGAAGATATTCAGAGGTGTATACAACGGAACAAAAGCTTATTATGAATAATTACGTTACGGAAGCTATAAATTTAAAATCATACAACTTAAACGATGCCGATAAAATAGTCGTTATGTACTCAAAAGATAACGGCTTGATTAAAGGTGTTGCAAAAGGTATAAAAAAGCCAAAGAGCAAGCTTGGAGCAAGGATGGATTTGCTTGTTGCAAACACCCTTCAACTTTTGAAGGGACGCTCTATGGATACGATTCTGCAAGCACAGACAGTAAATCATTTCAGAAAAACAAGAGAAGATATTGATAAACTTACACTTTCTTCTTATGTTTCTGAAGTAGTTATGAATTTTGGCGAAGGTTCAGAAGGTGCTTCAAAAGAGATTTATGAAATTCTTTATAAAGCACTGAATAAAATTTCTGATTCAAGAGAAAAAAAAGATATGCTGATTGCAGTTATCAAATTTCAGCTAAAGATGCTTTTGATAATGGGTTTCTGCGTTGAATTAGACAGCTGCCTTTGCTGTGGAGAAAGAATAATTGACGAAGATATGTATTTTTCTACCTCAATGGGCGGAGTAATATGCAAAGAATGTTCTGAGCCTCTTGGTGTAAAACTTAAAATGCACCATAAAATAAGAGATTTCTTACAAGCGATGCTTCAGTTTGATTTTGATTATGAAAGCGAATACGACAAGAAAGCAAACGATAAGGTCTGTCAGGTATGCTTTGAGCTTTTGGATGAATATATAAAAACTCATACAAATACGCGCCAAAAATCCACCAAGCTTATTAAGGAGCTTGCGGTATGAAAGAAGTCAAAATAGGTCATTTATACCCCAAATTATTAAATATCTACGGAGACGGAGGTAATATTCTTGCTCTGAAAAAGCGGCTGGAATGGAGAGGATATAACGTAGTTATTGATGAAATAAATGTCGGAGATGAAAATATTTACGAACACGATATTTATTTTATCGGAGGCGGTCAAGATTTACAGCAAATAGAAGTATCAAAAGAACTTCAGAAGCACAAAGATTTTTTCACCAATGAAAGAGATAGAGGAGCTGTTTTTCTCGGAATCTGTGGAGGTTATCAGCTTTTCGGTCACTATTACCAGCCACACAATGGAGAAAAACTATTGGGTATAAGCCTTTTAGACGCTTATACAATCGCAGGTAACAAAAGATTTATAGGAAATGTTACTGTAAAAACAGACTTGGTTGAACCAAATACTCTCGTAGGTTTTGAAAATCATAGCGGCTTAACCTATTTGAGCGGAGAAACAAAACCTATCGGAAATATTGTTGTCGGAAACGGCAATAACGGCTCAGACGGAAGTGAAGGGGCAAGATACAAAAACGTTTTTGGGACATATCTACACGGTTCATTTTTACCAAAGAACCCGCATTTTACGGATTATCTTCTAGAGCTTGCAGTTGGCGAAAAACTCGAACCTCTAAATGATGAAACTGAAATTTGCGCACACAATTCACTTGTTAACAAAGCTTATTAATTATGTAAACATTTTGTAACATTTTATCAATTTTTACCCAAAATATTACTTTATATATTTAAAGGGATATTGGGACAATTATGAATACTTTTATGGGAAATTTTTTAAACGGATTATCGTTTGGAATGCTCAGGAGCAATCCATTCTCCTGCTGCTGTAATAATTTCTTTATGCCGTCCTTTTATTCTTTTAATCCCTTTATGACAACACCAATATTTCCACTAATGAACAGTTGTAGTATATTTCAGCCGCCACCTTTTAATTTTAATTATAATTTTAACCCTATATCCACACCAAGCTTTAACTTCCAACCAATGTTTAATACGAGTTTCTTCAAACCGGATTTTAACAGCAATTGGAACAATTTTGGCAACTTTAATTTCTCGCCACAGAATTCGTTTAATTTCTTTGGGAATTACGGTTGGGGAGATGTATTCAAAAAATCACGAAATAGTGGCAGCAATTCTCCAAACACTGGCGGAATCAGCAATTCTGTCGTAAAAAATCTTTCTTGGTGGAAAGCACAGGGTTACAACGAAGAAAAAGGTAAGAGACTTGCAGCAGTAGCAAAAAGACGTGCTGACGGCAGAAAGAGCACAAGTGATTGCGCAACTTTTGTAAAAAACGATATAAATGAAGCTATATACGGAACTAAGCACTATGCAACACTTGGGAACGGGAATCAGTGCGGTAAAAAGAGTTTGGATTCGGATAAAAACTTTAAAAAGATTGATGTAAGCGGCATGCATCTTGATGCAAATGATATACCCGCAGGCGTTATTGTGACATATAAAAGATACAGTACACACCCTGCAGGGCACGTTGAAATTGCAAGCGGCAACGGAAAAGGGTACTCAGATTTCACAAGCAGGAAATTATTCCAAAATTACGGTCAAAGACGAGAGCCGATGGAAATATATATTCCTGTATAAATAATTCATTACATTTCTTAAAACCTGTGACTTTGAGCTGTTTTTCTGATAGAATGCTATTGAGGGTTTTATTATGAAAAACAGATTATTTGTATCGTTATTAGGAATTGCAATTCTTATGTCATTAAACATAGCTGATGCTAAGATGACAAAAGAAGCATATACACTGTATCAAGAAGCATGCAGTTATGAGTACAAAGGTGATTATAATAACGCAATAGATATTATAAAGAAGGCTTTGGATATTAATGGCGAAGACGCTATGCTATATACAAAAATTGCAGGACTATACGCTGATGCAGGTAAATACGAGGATGCACTAAGCTATTATAAAAAAGCTATAAAAATAAGACCTAATGATGCATTTATTTATATTAGCATCGGTAATATTCTTCAGACAATGGGAGACTATGAAAATGCATATAATTCATTTATGCAAGCACAACAAATTTATCCTGAATATAAGTACAACTACCTTAACCTTGCAAATGTTGAGTACTTTAGGAAGAATTACAAAAATGCAATTGAATACTATACAGTATTCCTAAATGCATATCCAGACAGAGTTGAGGCAAGTGAAAGCCTTGCAAATGTATATTATCTTTCAGGTCAGCCTGACAAGGCATGCGACATATATACAAACATTTACAAGAAATATCCTACGGCATTTAAAGAATACACAAACTATGGATTAGCACTTTTTGATACAAAACAATATAATGCCGCAATTGAAATGCTTAATAAAGCACTTGAAGATAATCCTGATAGTGAAGCTATACTTGCGAAATTGGCACTTTCTTATCAGAATACAGGTGAGAACGAAAAATCTTTGGAATACTTCAACAAAACGTTTGCGCTTAACCCTAATTTAGTTGCGCTAAAATTTGATTACGCAAATCTGCTCGGCAATATGGGGAAAAACGCCGAAGCTATTGAAGAATATAAAACATACATAAAAGCATTCCCTAATGATGCTAATGCTTACAAAAACCTAGGTATCGTATACAGAAAAATCGGAGAAGACAGCCTTGCTCTGTTTAACTTGGAAAAATCTTACTCAATCGACCCATCGGATACAGATATCAAAAAAGAGCTGGCTGTTACTTATCACAAAAAACAAGATTATATAAATGCTCTAAAATTCTATAATTTAGCACTTTCTGCCGAGCCGGATAATTACGAACTATTGGCAAACAAGGCTTTGACACAGCACGCAATGGGAAATTACGTCGCTGCAATTGAAATGTACAAGATACTTTTGGAGAAAAAACCAAACGAAAGGCTCACACAAAACTTAGAAGCAGCAACTATAGACTATGCTTATGACCTTTATAATAAACAAGATTACGGTCAGGCAATTTTATACTTTGAAGATGCAATTGATATGAACGACAAAGAAGCATCCGCATACTTTGGCTACGCACAAGCGAATGAAAAAATGGGGTGTATTGATATTGCGCACGCAAATTATAAAAAAGCAGTAGAGCTTGCTCCTGACAATACTCAATACAAAACAGCACTGAATATTTTTGAAACAGGTCGGAAAATAGAAGCCGCTAAAACTGCCGCAGAAGTAAAAACCAAACAAATCTCAGAAGCGGAAAAAGCTGAAGCACCTGCCCTTTCAAAAGACGAACTTATCAAAAAAGGCGACAAAGCATACGCAGGACAAAAATATAACGATGCTATAGATTTTTATACAAAAGCAGCCGTTCTTGCACCTTCGGACAAAAATACACTGTTAAAAATCGCCAATATATATAAGCTCACAGGAAACAACACAAAAGCATTGAGTTTTTACGACAAAATCTTAACGTTGGATAAAGACAACAGTGACGCATATTTTAATAAAGGTTTGGTATACGCGAGCCAAAAAAATTATGATGATGCAATAAAATGTTTTGAACGCGTAATACAACTAACACCAGATTATCCGTATGCGTATTATTCGCTTGGTATGGCATACGAGCAAAAGGGTGACACGAATAAAGCTCTTGAATATTATTACCTTTATACAGGGCTTGAACAGAACGAAACAATGCTGAATACTGTAAAACAAAAGATTAAGAACCTCGGCGGAGAGTAAAAAACTAACTTATAATATAATAATTATGCGAATTTTAAGAAATATACTAATTTTATTATCTTTAGTTTTTATTTGTACCTCTTGCGCATTTGATAGAGGCATAATCCTTTTTAACACCCAACCTATCACGGCATATAACGCAACAAAAGACAAAAAAGTATTCAGAGAAGGAACAAAGATTTATTACCTCTTTATTGCACCAAAAAAAATGGATAACGAGTTTATAAGAGTGCAAATATTCCAAATGACAGACAAAGCTCCATGGGGCGGCAACGAAGTTGTACGAACAAAAGATTACCGACTTATGAAAGACGAGAGGTACTATCACACCAACTATTTTGTACTGCACGAAAAAGGGAGATATGTAATGCAAGTATTCTCGCACGAAGATTTTAAAAATCCTCTTGCATTGAATGATTTTTACGTAGAATAAAAAACGGGCGGTTCTTTTAAAAAGAACCGCCCGTTTAACTCTTTACAAACTACTTAGCTAATTTTTTGATAGCTAAAACAAGTCTTGATTTCTTTCTTGCTGCTGTATTTTTGTGTAAAATACCTTTTGATACAGCTTTGTCGCATAATTGATATACTTTTGAAATTGAAGCATTCAAAGCATCTTTGTCATCAGATTCTGCTAAAGCAAGTGCTTTTTTAACAGCAGTCTTGATTGATGATTTGAAAGCTACGTTTCTTTGTCTGTTTGCTTCTGCAATCAGAACTCTTTTCTTTGCTGACTTAATGTTTGCCATTTGT
>CACZPB010000110.1 GCA_902782905.1 uncultured bacterium | reverse complement strand
ACGAAAATTATCTATAAAGTCACAAAGAACAGATTTCTTTGAGAAGCTAAACTCTATGCTCAAGTGCCCGCCAATCAGCCACTATATAAACAACCATACACAAGCAAAAGATCCGCTTATTGCACTTGTCAAAATAGGTCAGGCTGTTGCAGCAGAAAAAGACATTAATCTGCTTATAAAAACTATAGCGGAAGAAACTAAAACAGCTCTAAATGCAGACAGATGTACTGTATTTTTATACGACAAAGAAAACAACGAACTTTATTCAAAAGTTGCAACCGGGCTTGACATTCAAGAACTCAGAATTCCTGCTGATAAGGGGCTCGCAGGGCACGTTGTTCAAACCGGTGAAACAATAAATATTAAAGATGCATACAGCGATAAAAGATTTAATTCTGATGTGGATAAAGAAACCGGCTATCGGACAAAAAATATGTTATGTATGCCTATTAAAAACTTCAATCAGGAAATTATCGGTGTATTTCAAGTTCTTAACAAATTTGATGAATATTTTACCCCCGATGATGAAGATTTGCTGGTTGCAATAGCGTCAAGCGCTGGTATATCTTTAGAAAACGCTCAATTATTTGAAAGACAAAGAAAACTTTTAGATGAGCAGCGAGTTGTATTGGATAGTTTTATCGAAACTCTCTCAACTTCTATAGATGCAAGAGATAAAATTACTTCAGGTCATTCAACGCGTGTTAAATTATATGCTTCGCTAATTGCGCACGAATTTGGTATGGAGCAGAATGATTTAAATATCCTTGAAAAAGCAGCTGCATTACATGATATTGGCAAAATAGGCATAAGAGATGCAGTTTTGCAAAAAGAAGGGAAATTAACACCTGAAGAATATAAACATATTCAACAGCACGTTGAAATTACACATCATATCTTAGAAAAAATTCATATGTCAAAAGATTTTCATGAGATTACTGAAATTGCCTGTTCTCACCATGAAAAATTTGACGGGACAGGATACTACAGACATCTTAAGGGAGAAGAAATTCCATTTGGCGGGAGGATTTTAGCTGTATCAGATGTTTTTGATGCAATAACATCAAAAAGGCACTACCGTGACAAAATGCCGATTGAAAAGGTTATAAGTATAATAAAGGACGGCGCAGGTTCACACTTTGATCCTTTAGTTGTCGAGAAATTTTTGGCAATTAAACTAAGCGATATCGTAAACGTCTTCTGTACAGAGAATAACTTAAAAATTGATAAAAAAGATATAGAAACATTACAAAAATATAACTTACTTGATTTATATTACTCAATAGTAAATAATTGTAGTAACAGACTTTTGCAAGTATTTAATAAATATTACGTAGGAGTGGACACAGAGCATGAATAGAGTTAAATTAGCAATAATATGTGTTTTAATGAGCTCGTTATTGTCTGTTCAAGCAGAAACGGCGGCTAAACCTATTGAAATGTCAGCACAAACTACTGTCGCGAATACAGATATGGTTGTAAAAGATAATTTTATTAAAGCAAAATATGCATCTGCCTCCAATCGTTTCATGCAAGGGAACGTAAAAGCTTCTTATGACGATTTTAATGCTCTTATTGATAAAGTTTCGCATGATGATTACGTATTTTTATTATACGGCATAAAAATGGCTGAATACGGACTCTTTGATTTATCCGATGGATTAATCGCAAAACTTGATAACAACCATTTTACAGCATCATACATTACAGACATGCGGAAATATTATTATCCTTCTGCACTTTTAAATCAAAAAGAAATTATGTATCTTGCTAATGCGTACTCAGATATTGTTTATAACAACATGGCACTGGAGACAACGTCTGAGCTTTTAAATACATCAAAAGCAACTGAAAGCGACTACAAAAATTACTTAATTGCGCTTGGTTACTATAAATCAAACAACCTGCCTTTAGCTCTAAAATACATAAATTATGCCATCAAACAAAGCAATAATAATGTTAACTATTTATCTTTAAAAGCAAAAATTTTAGCAGATTCAAAAAAATCCTCTCAAGCTCTTAAACTTCTTGCTCAAATAAAGAAAGTACCTTTTAAGACAACAGACTTTCAGCAAAAAGTAAGAGCTACAGAAGAATATATTCTGTATAAAACCGAAAAAAATAAAACCCTAAAAGATTACCATTTGGCATATTACTACCATCTGCAAGGCAAATGCTTGCTTGCTACAAAGGTGTTACAATCAGCAATACTTACATCTAAGCAACACAGCCCTGAAATATATTCTCTTTTAGGCAGAGTTTATTACGAGAATGATGAGCCACTAAAAGCGGAGGAATTTGCTCTAAAAGCTTACAAAGAAGATAAAAAGAACTATTTAGCCGCTCAGACACTCGGAGATATAAGTTTTAATAAAAAACTGTATAAAGATTCTTTAAAATATTATAAGCAAGCTAAAAAGAATACCAAAGATAAAACAGCACCTGAAGTTGGAATTGCTAAGAGTTATTGTGCACTCTGCAAACAAGATAAAGCAAAAAAAATGTATGAAAATTTGCTAAAAAACAACAAATACCATGAAGATTTGCTTGTTGAATCCCTAAAAGTAATACCTCAAAGAGTTGACTATTACCTGCCAAGAGTAGCATCAATTGATTTGTCTAATAATGACATTTGGCTGGGTCTTGCAAATCAATCAATCAAAGACGGCAACTATAAAATGGCACAAACGTATTTAAACAATTCTTATTATATTGACGAAAACAATTTTAGATATTATTATTATCTAAGTTTAGTACTGCGGGCAAATGGGGACATAGAACTTGCTAACAGTTCACTCAAGAGGTGTTCTAACATTAATGCGGATTATGAAGCAAAGATAAAATCAGGTGTGTATGAAAAATAACATTTTAATCATTGAAGACCATGAACTTACTCGTTTTGGTTTAAAAACAGCGTTTGAAGCTTGCGAATTTGCAGACAAAATTTTTGAAGCAGAGTCAGCAGAGAGGGGATTTGAGCTTCTTCCAAACAACAAAATTGATTTGGTTATAATGGATCTTGGGCTTCCAGGCATGAACGGAATTGAAGCAACAAGGGCCATTAAAGATTTTAACGACGAAATAAAAGTTGTTGTTCTAACATCCCACAATGATGAACAAGAAGTTTTGAACAGCCTTAAGGCGGGCGCTAATGCCTACTGTTCAAAAGAAATAAACCCTCAAAGGCTGATACAAGTTGTTCAATCTGTTTTAGACGGTGCAGCTTGGTTTGATCCTGCAATTTCACATATTGTATTAAAAGCCGCATCTAAAGGTGAAGATAACGACAATATTAAACCTAAGAAAGATTACGGGCTTACATCAAGAGAAACACAGATTCTAAAACTTATAACTGAAGGATACAGCAATATAGAAATAGCAAATGAGCTTTTTGTAAGTATTAATACAACAAAAGCACACGTTGCCAGTATATTGCAAAAATTAGAAGTTGATGATAGACTACAGGCAGCACTTAAAGCATTAAAAGAAAGATTGGTATAAATGAACGGTATAGCATCAATACTTGTGGTTGACGATAATCCTAAATTTTTGAAAGATGCACTTCCTATGTATGGTTATGATATAACCGTTGCAGAAGACGGACTTCAAGCTTTAAAAATTCTTAAAGACAGAAACTTCGATTTAATTCTTTTAGATGTAATGATGCCAAATATGGATGGATGGGACACATTAAAAGCCATAAGAAAAAATGAAAATACGCAATATACACCGGTTATTATGATAACAGCCGTAAGTGAAGATCAAAAAATTGTTTCAGGACTGAAAATAGGGGCTGATGATTATATTGTAAAACCTTTTATACTGCCTAATTTGCTTGCAAGAATAGAGGCTGTTCTAAGAAGAAGTAAGTGGCAAGAAAAACAAACAAAGAAAGATATTTCAATAAATAAAGATGTAAATATTGATGCACTTACTCCCAAAGAAAAAGAAGTTTTGTCACTGGTTGCAAAAGGGGCAAGTAATCAAGAAATAGCAGATAAACTTTGCGTTCAAGACGTAACTATAAAAACGCACTTGAACAGTATTTTTAAGAAGTTGAAAGTGTCTAACCGAACACAAGCTGTACTGCTTGCTATGGAGATAAATTTATTAAGCTAGGAGAATGATATAAATGATATCAAAAGAAGAACTTGTAGATCTTTTAAATAACGATATAGAAACCTTTAATTCTGAAATTAAAAATATTAAAGGCGGAGCTGATTTAAGTGAAACAGATTTCAGTAATATAACATTGGATGGTGCTGAATTCAACAATGCGGATTTGACATCATCATCTTTTGCTGATGCACATTTGACTAATGTAAAGTTTGAAGGATGTGATTTGTCTTCTGTTGACTTCACAAGAGCGAATCTTATTGAATGTGCCCTGACGGAATCAGTCTTAAACGGTACAGATTTTAGCTACGCAACTATTGACTACTGTAATTTTTCTGACTCAGATTTAGCAGGAGCCGTTTTTCAGGGTGCAGATTTGACAAACTCTGACTTATCAATGGCAGAAAACTTAAATGCTTGCAGATTTGATGAAGAAACTGTTTGGCCGGACAATGAATATTTGCCTGAGGATTTTGACACTCAATATTCAGACGATTTATCATCTTTAAAAGATGATGATGACTATACTCAAACAGATTATTAATATCAAAGAGTTGCAAAATAAAATCTTTTGTTTTAGACTTGAATTACACTAGGTTAGAAAGAAGGAATAGAATTATGGCAAAAAAATGTGAAATATGCGGAAAAGGCGATCTTAAGGCAGCTAAATTAACGTTTTCTCATAAACAAATCGTAAAAAGACAATCTCCAAATCTTCAAGAAATCAGAGTTTTGGATAATAACGGTCACGCTGTGAGAAAAACAGTTTGTACTTCTTGCTTAAAAGCAGGTAAAGTTCAAAAAGCTATATAGTATTGCAAAACATAGATTTTAATAAAAAAAGAGCTTGTATTAATCAAGCTCTTTTTTATTAAGAATTGTAACAATATTTTCAAAATTTGAAATCAAGTTTTTTTTATATACTTTAAATATATGTAAGATGTAATAAAATAAGGAGAGTCGATATGTCAACAAATATTAATGCTAATGTTCTTAAAAATTTTATAGTAAAAGCTATCGGCGGAGATAAGCTTACTGCACAACAAGCACAAAAAAACAATATTGACGCAAATAAATTTGAAGAAGCTAATATTGATGAAAACAATTATCTTGAACTTGATGAAATAATTCAGGATGCTGATTTATATGAACAATTTGCAACTTTGTTTGTAGAAGAGCAAGAAAAAGATTCTGCTGAAGTTGACAAAGAAAAACAAAAAGAAGAAGAAGCAAAAGTTAAAGATAAAAATGAGTCAGGAGTTTAAAGAAATTATAATTAATAAGGTATTAAAGCGAAGCTATTGCTTCGCTTTTTTATTATGTAAAATAATCACTACACATACATTTTAGCCTTATTATGAATATTAAGATTTTGTTACAATAATGACAAACAAAGATAAAGTATGTAAAATGTGTTATAATAAAATTAGGAGATCAAATTTGAACAGCAGGCAGCCAAATGCGCAAGCAGAAAGGCATTTTATATAAGAATGATGAGCAACTTAGAATTTCAAAATGACCTCGAAAGACTTTTAGCAATAATGCCCCCAAAAGTCACATCAAACATAACGCAAGATGCATTGGATGATGTCATAGAAATAGTACTTGATATCGGAAGACCTCCAGAGATTCGCCATGCGGGGGGGAAAATTGATAAAATAGGCTCAGAGCCCGTAAATGATGAAGACATAACTTATGTTACATCACATCTGCAAGAATTTACACATGACAACCGTTCAGGTATTCCGGGGACGTTACACAGAATTAGCGCAATTAGAAACAGACAAGGAAAAGTGGTTGGTCTTACTTGCCGTATAGGCAGAGTTGTAACAGGTACGATTGCTTGTATTAAAGATATATGTACACAAGGCAAGAGTATTCTCTTTTTAGGCCCTCCTGGGGTTGGAAAAACAACTAAATTAAGAGAAATTTCAAGGCTTGTCGCAGATGAATTAGGCAAGAGGGTAGTGATTGTCGATACTTCTAATGAAATTGCCGGTGACGGAGATGTCCCACACCCTGCTGTCGGTGCTTCAAGAAGAATGCAGGTTGCTCAACCGGAGCTTCAAAAAGACATTATGATTGAAGCTGTTGAAAACCACACACCCGAAGTTATTGTCGTTGATGAAATCGGAACGGAGGCGGAAGCGCAAGCTGCAAGAACAATTGCAGAGCGTGGTGTAATGCTTATTGCAACAGCTCATGGTAACTGTTTGGAGAGTTTAATAAAAAACCCGACGCTATCAGATTTAGTCGGCGGTATTCAATCTGTTACATTGGGTGACGATGAAGCAAAAAGACGTGCTTCTCAAAAAACAGTCTTGGAAAGAGAAAAACAGCCTACTTTTGATATAGTAATTGAAATTTTAGACAGGAATACACTTGCTGTCTACAAAAATACATCAGAAGCAGTCGACTATATTTTAAGAGGATGGCCTATAAGACCTGAAATTAGAAAAGTTGAGCAAAATTATACAGAGAGAAAGAGCGAACCAGCTGAAGAAATAAAACAAGATTGGAAGAAAGAGAAAGAAGCAGAATCTCAAACTCCAAAAGACAACAGTATGAATTTCTCTTTTTCAAGACAAGATTATGTTGAAAAAGTTAAACCTCTCAAAAAAGTATACTTATATGCGGTATCAAGAACAATTGTTGAAAAAATCATAGAGCGGTTGGATTTAAATGTCGAAATCACCAGAAACGTAGAAGATGCTGACATTGTGATTGTACATAAAAACTTTGCAAAAGGTGGTGCAAAAATCCTTAGCACTGCACAGGAATACCGTGTCCGAATATATTACGTAAAAACTAACTCTATGGCACAAATTCAAAAAGTTCTAAAAGATGCTCTTGATATACAACCCGGAGATGTTGAACCGACACAAGGATATAAAGATGAAGCAGAACAAGCATTGGACGAAGCAAAAAATGCAATCAAAAAAGTTCAGCAAGGTACCAGAATGGTTGACTTAAATCCACAGAATCAGTATATAAGAAAACTTCAACATGAACTAGCAGAGCAATACAATTTAGTTAGTAAATCAATCGGTGAAGAACCTTACAGACATGTTAGAATCACACTAAAATAGCATACCCGAGTGTATAAATTTCTCATTCTGTTATTGATATGTTTTTCTATTTTTGATAACATCATAATAGAGAGTATATTTAGCATTATAACAATTTTAAGAGAGTACAGGGATGAGAAAAAATATAATAATAATTTTAGTCATTATGTTTGCACTAATCATCGGAAGAATGATTATTTCGCACATAAATAAAATGAGTTCAGCCAAATCAAGAGCTGCATTTGGCACGCCTTCGGTGACTATGGATACAGTAAAAACCGATCACTTCAGACGTCAGTATACGGCAACAGCCAGAGTAATGGCAAAATATCGTGTTGAAGTTCTTGCAAGAATTAACGGATACCTTACAAAAAGCTATTTTAAAGAAGGTGATTATGTAAAAACAGGACAAGTGCTTTTTGAAATTGAGCCTCAAGAATATTCATATGCCGCAAATATGGCAAAGGGAAACCTTGATAATGCAAGAGCACAAAAATTATATTATGAAAAACAACTGGCAAGATATAAAGAGCTTGTAGATAATGATTTTGTAGCTCGTTCTGACTACGATAATGTACTTGCACAAAGAGATGCTTATACAGCACAAGTTCACACTATGGAAAGTGCCTACAGAGATGCTCAAAGAAATCTTGGTTATACGCATATTAAGGCACCTGTTGACGGCAGAGTCGGTATAATTGACGTAACTGTCGGTAACTACGTATCAATGAACAGCGGCCCTCTTACAACAATTAATAGTTCTGACCCTATGTATATAACGTTTCCCATTGAATCTAAAGATTATGCAGAACTCTCACGTATTGATGGCGGTCCAAACGTAAAGCGAGAAGTTGAATACATATTTAGTTCAGGACAAAAATATCAATACAAGGGAGTACAAGACTTTTATGATAACAAAGTTGATGAATCTACAGGTACTATCACTTTAAGAGCAACTTTCCCTAATCCGGACGGAGCTTTGTTGCAAGGAGACTTCGGACATATAATTATTTATTCAAACAAAGACGACGAAATGCCTGTAGTACCGCAATCTGCCACAATGGAAAACCAAGAAGGTTTATATGTATTTGTTCTTGATAATGAAGACCTTCCACGATTGACATACATAAAAACGATGGGACAATCAGGTACGAACTGGGTTGTATCAGAAGGTGTCAAAAAAGGAGACAGAATCGTTACAACCGGCATGCAAAAAGTAATCCCAGGTTCACCGGTAAAGATTGTTAAGAATGCAGTTCAAGCTGATAAAACAAAAACTAAAAAACAAAATATAATTGTGAGAGTTCTGAGAAAAATTAAAAGACTTATTGGGGGGAATAAGTAGATGGCTGATAATTTTTTCGTCAAGAGACCGAAATTCGCCATTGTAATCTCTATTGCAATTATATTGGCCGGTTTGCTTTGTTTAACAACACTTCCACTGGAAGAATATCCATCTATTACGCCTCCGCAGGTAATAGTTAATGCTACGTATAGCGGCGCGAACGCTGATGTTATAACTTCAACCATTGCGGCTCCCGTAGAGTTGCAGCTTAACGGTGTTGAAAACATGATTTATATGACCTCAGAATCAAGCAACGGAATGTATAAACTTACTATATATTTCGAAGTAGGCTCCGACCCTGATATGAACCTTGTTAACGTGCAAAATCAATTACAGCTTGTAACACCGCGTCTGCCTGAAGAAGTGCGGCGATATGGCTTAACAGTCAGAAAATCCACCGGTGGCGGAGGCGCGCTATTTATTGCACTACGTTCTCCAAACAAAACTTATGATGCACTATATCTGGCAAACTACGCCTCAATGTTTATTAAAGATGAACTGGCTCGTACGAAAGGGTGTGCAGGTGTTCAAGTATATGGTGCCGGCGATTATTCTATGAGAATTTGGCTTAAACCTGACAAAATGGCAAGTTTAGGCGTTTCAACAAGCGATATAAATAATGCCGTTCAATCACAAAACATACAATCACCGGCTGGTAACATCGGTGTAGAACCGATGGACACACCTCAGATGATGAAGTTTACATTAAAAACAAAAGGCAGACTAAAAACTGTTGAAGAATTCGAAAACATAATTATTAAATCAAATAAAGACGGCTCTAATGTAAAAATTAAAGATGTTGCAAGAGTAGAGCTTGGTGCTGAGAGATATTCGGCAAGAGCAACTATAAAAGGAGCAGAATGCGCAAACATCGCAGTAACGCAGCTGCCTAATGCTAACACTATAGATTTGGTTAACAGAATTAATAAAAAATTAGATAATCTTAGCAAAAAATTCCCTAATGATATGGAATACTTCGTTCAATATGATGTAACAGAATTTGTACGAGAATCTATTAAAGAAGTAGTATCTGCGATAATACTTGCGGTTATTCTTGTATCAGCAGTTACATATTTATTCCTTGGAACTGCAAGAGCAGCTTTAATTCCATTCTGTGCAATCCCTGTGTCATTAATTGGTGTATTTATTTTTATGGCAGGCATAGGATTTTCAATAAATTTATTAATATTGTTTGGCCTTGTACTCGCAGTAGGACTTGTTGTAGACGATGCAATTGTAGTACTTGAAAATACTCAAAGACACATACAAGAAGGAAAAACGCCGCGAGAAGCAACAAATATCTCAATGCAAGAGGTATTCGGTGCGGTTGTTGCGACTTCACTTGTTTTGATGGCAGTATTCGTTCCTGTATCATTTTTAGGCGGTATTACGGGACAAATGTACAGACAATTTGCCGTTTGCATCGCAACTTCTGTCGGTCTTTCGACAGTAGTTGCACTAACACTTTCTCCTGCACTTTGTTCAATGATTCTAAAATCAGGTGAAGAAAAAACTGACTTTGAGTTTATTAATAAGTTTGAACGTTGGTTTGACAGTGTGAGGGAAAAATATCTAGATGTTGTTAATTACTTTGTTTCACAGCCTAAAAAGACTCTAAGAACTCTCTTGGGAATATTTTTCTTAATAATTATAATGTTCAAAGTTATTCCAACCGGTTTCTTACCTGATGAAGACAGGGGTGCACTTTTTGCACAAGTACAATTGCAAGACGGAGCTACGCTTACACGGTCTACAGAGGTTGTAAATAAAATGGCAGCCGAAATACAGGAGATAAAAGGCGTAGAGTCAATACTGTCTATCAACGGTT
>CACZPB010000109.1 GCA_902782905.1 uncultured bacterium | reverse complement strand
CCGCCCGTTACGAAGTGCCCAAACGCATTAATAACTTCGCCGGCATCACCTTTTGCTAAAATTAATCTCGTTGATGCAATAGAAAGACAAAGTCTAAACATTGTACCAATCAAAATAATTGAAGGAAATGCAGCAAGTTCCAAAGGTTTTTGCACATACAACGATATCATCAAAAGTACTATACCAAGGGTAATATTGAGCGAAATTGAAAAATTTATAACCCAAGTCGGCATTTCCATAATGAGGATTAATATCAACGTCATTACAAAAAGTGCCAAAAAGATTTCCGATATTGGTTTATTTTGCGGTTGCTGTCCTTCTGCTGCCATTACATTCCCTCTAATGCTTTCTTAATAATTTCCAACTGAGTGTCAACAGAAGCGTCAACAATACCGTTATTCGTTTGGAATACACATCCGCCTTCTTCTATTGACGGATCTGATATTATATTAATTTTTGCATCTATTCCATACTGATAAGTAATATCCGGAATAGAATCTTTTATGAATGCCACCTGTTGCGGCTTAACTCTTATATTAATTTTGGGTTCATTCTTTGATACAGTTTTTAACACATCTACAATAGTGTTTATCAAGACCTGCGGATCAGTTTCAACCTCTTTTTTGATTATTTTTTTTGCAATATCAACACTTATCTCCAAAATATCAGGTGCAATATACTCAAAAACATTTTCTTTTGCACTCATAAAGTCTTTTACGCTTGCCCTGAATTCATCTAAATCTGCAGATGCTTTTTCCAATCCTTTTCTATACCCTTCTTCAAAGGCAGATTTCTTAATCACTTCGGCCTCTTCTTGCGCTCTTGAAACAAGATTTCTATCATCAATTCTTCTGTAGCCGCGCCTTCTTGTGCCTCTGCGTCTTTCTTGGCGTTGAGTAAAATCAATGTTTTCTATATCAAACAAATCAATTTCTGGTTCTTGAGGAGTTTTGGTTTCCTGTTCATGTATAATTTGCTCTGAATTTTCAGACACAGCAGCTTCAACAGTTTCTTGTGCCTCAACTGTTGTAGCTTCCCTTCTCTCCCGTAATTTTTGTCTGTTATTCTTTTTTATAATCATTTTTAATTAAATTATACACTCTCCTCTACATATTGTGCAACAATTCCTGCAACCCTTAATGGCAAGTCGGAATATTCGCCGTCATAAGCTTGAGATATAAAACGCTTTACCAGAGGGCGTTCATTTTTAATTACTTTTTCTATTTTTTCCCTCGGTGCGTTTCTGTAAATTCTTAACAAATCACCCAAAACATTTTCTTTTGTCAATTTCCGCTTTTGAGGCAGATATTCTTTTATTTCATTTAAACAACCAGATATCAAATCAGCATCCAAATGAGATTCTAAGTCTGCCATATTCATATACTGTGCAATCGCTTGAGAATCACTCTGCTCAAATTTGTTTAATATTGTAGTTACTTTATCCTGAGACAAAATTTTCAATACAAGAGCCAAGGACATAAGCTTCATTTGCTTTTGAGTAACACCAGTTTTTTGAATAGATGCAGCCTGTTCACGCATTTTTCGTTTATTTTGGCGTTCTTCTTTTCGTTTTTCTGCATCATTTTGCGCATTTTGTGCTTGCTCTGCTGCTTCTTGAGCCTGTTTTTGCTGTTCGGCTTGAGCTTGTTGAGCCATAGCATCTATATTAGATTGGCTTTCTGCTCTGTTTTTAGTATTTTCGTCAATTATGCCTTTTTGTTCCAGCTCTTCTATGCTTGATTTATAAACTTTCACCACATGATGTTCTACCGCCTGAAGTAATTGTTCCTGCGGAATTTTTCTTATTATTGCTTGCTTTGCCACTTCAAAGATTGTAAAAGCAATCTTCTGCATAATTCCGTCCCAGTATTCAGGTAAAATTCCTGAATGAACCAAGTCTATTGATTTATGAAAAGACCACTCTGCAATAATTTGTGTTATAAATACTGCCTGTTCTACAGATAAATTCAAACTGTCATCATTATACAAAGCTTCGCCGGCTAACATTGTAAAGTTACCGAGCGTTTTTACTATATATTCTTTTTCTCTATCCTGCAAATCTTTTGGAACCAGATCTTTTGCTTGTTCCGCCATATTCGCAGCAAAAGCTTTATAATCGAATCCTTCTATTGGCATTGTTTACTTTTACCTCTACCCTTCAATCCAGCTTCTTATACGTTCACCTGCTTCTGCTTCGTCAACACCATCAAATTCTCGTTTCAGTTCTCTTAATGCTTCTCTAATTTCTGCACCGGAAGTAGGAATTGCCGCAGGCCTTTGTTGTTGTTCCAAAAGTCCTTGTTGAAGCTGTGATTGCTTTTGTATCAAATCAGCTGCATTCAAGCTCAAATCTTTTATTTGTTTTTCCTGAGCTTCATTTTGAGCTCTTAGTCTGTTTAATTCTTCCTCTTGAGCTTCTTTTGCTGATTTAATCTTGCTTGTTAATATATTATGCCCAAACAATAATCCAAAGAACAGAAGAACAATTGCTAACCACCAAGGGTTTCCGTGTGCTGCTTTAATAGGTGCTTTTACGTTTTTATCACCTGCCATAAACGGATCAAGGGAATCTGCAAATGCAATTGTTACATTTTCTGCGGACGCTTTAGGACTTGCTGCGTGCGCACAAAGTTCTTTCAATTCCTCTAATGTAAGCTCTACCGGAAGCGCATCTTTTTCCAAAGTAACTGCGATAGAAATTTCCTCGATTGCACCGGGGGCTATATATTCGTTAGTCTGAACCTTTGTTACACCATACTGTGTTTCTGTTGCAGTACGTTGATAACTTCTGTTTTGAGAAGAGTCAGAGCTGCCAGCCGGTAACCCGTTTGGAAGATATACGCTTACAGCATTTGTATTTTTATTAACATCTTGAGTTTGGTCACCTAAGCCTTCCGAGAAGCTTTGCTCATTTACTGCTGTTTTTTTGGTAGGATCATATTCTATTGTAAATTTTTCGGTAGGAGCTTGTTTTAAGAAAGTCGAAACAGTTGCAACATATTTACCGTTACCAATCAATCTGTTCAATTGTGCTTGAACTTTCTCTTGCATATATTTATCATTTTGCTGAATTCTCTCTATCATTTCCGATTGAGCATCTACAAGACTGCTATACACATGTCCGTTAGTATCTGTAATAGATATATTTGAAGAATTTAGACCAGAAACACTGCCGAGAAGTAAATTAGAAACAGCTTTTATTGTTCCCATATTAAGTGTTTGTCCCACTGCAACTGTCAATTGCACTGTCGCCGTTACAGGCTTTTGGTTTGCTTGAAACATTGATTGTTCAGGGATTGATATAAAAACGGAAGCATCCTCAATACCGTCAATTCTTTTTATAAGCCTTGCAAGTTCCCCATTCATCGCTCTTACAAGTCTAATTTTTTTATCCTCTTTTGTTGAAGTAAAATCACCTTTATCAAAAATTTCAAGACCTACATTTTGATCATACAAACCGCTCTCTACAATTACCATAATTGCGCGATCTCTTTGTTCCGTAGTACATTTTTTCATACCCGGAGTACAATCGCCTTTTTTTAGTCTTAAAACCGATTTTGTACCATCTACTATTCTTGATGCTACAATATTATTTTTTGCAAGCAAGGCTTGAATTTCTAAAGCTTTTCCCATGTTATCTGTAGTAAGCAAATCAACATCCTCTTTCAAAGGCTCCTTACTTACGTCTATGCCATTTTTATCAGTTCTGGAAGTTGCCGCAATAGTACCGCAAATTATAAAAATAATAAGCAGTAAAACGACACCTCCGACAACTGAGGCTAATAAAACCTTATTTTCCAGTAACTTTTTGAAATCCATAATCCTACCCTGTATTTATTATACACTTTTATCTCAATTATGAGAATACTAAATCTGAATTTGCATTATTTTATCATACGCTTGGATGACTTTTCCGGCCGCAGTAGTTGCAATACTGACTGCAAGTTCTGCTTTTGCCATTGCGGTCATAACATCGTGAATATCAACATTTTCAGACCCCATCATAACATCTTTCATCAAATTATCCGGCTCATTCATTGATGTATTCATATTTTCTACAAGTCCGGACATAACACCTTTAAAGTCTAAAGTTGAAGGTTCTTCGACTCTGTTCATTCTTGCAGACGGAATATCACCCCAGCTATCAAGCTTTGTGTGCTGTATTCTTGCTTCTAAGTCATAGTGCGGATAAAAACCGTTAAACATAATCATCACCTCTTTTATTTAACTTATCGGTTTTTTAAACAAATTCTTTATTGTCTGTTTAAAAAATCATACATTTGTATTAGTTTTTTAATAATTTCTAAAGAAATGTCAAATATTGCCGTTAAAAAAAATATGAACTTACATGAAGAATGCTTAATCAAATATTTAATTAACCCCACTGAGCTTTTGGATATAACTGAGCTCTTAAAAATCAACAACGAATTGTTGAAAAAAAACAAATTCGATTCGGAAGAATTTGCAAATATTAATAAGGTTAATTATACTTTTATATAACAAGTTTGTTGGCGGGTAAAAAAATACCCGCCAAATAGTTAAATGGAGAGGATTACCATGAAAAATTTGACAAAAACAAAATGGTTTACATTTGGAACATATCTTTTGCTGGTACTTGCAACCCTTTTGATAGGCTTCGTTCTTTTGCAAAATAACAACGCACTAAAGAACGTTTTTTACTCATTTTTCGATGTTGCCGAAAACAGAACTTTTGACTACAGACAATCACTGAAAGTTGCAAACAAAAGACCCGTTCCGAATAAAGATATTGTAATTTTAGCTATAGATGATGCCAGTGTAGAAGCACTCTGGGAAAAATACGGAGAGTGGCCGATTCCAAGGAACGTCCATGCAGATGTTGTAAACTATATTGAAGCACAGAGACCTCAAGCAATAATTTTTGATTTAATGTTCATTAAATCAATTAAAACAGCAAATAATGCCGATAAATATTTTACGGACACAATAAATAAATATAACAATATTTATACCGGCATTAACTTTGACAAACAAGAATATGATGTAAGAAAACCTATTGACCTGCCGGATAGAATCAGTTCCAAAATAGATAATAAATCCAAGCTCAATTTTAAAAAATATGAATTTTCAAACTGTAGACCTATATTGACAGACCTTCTTAACGGGAAAGTTCATGTCGGTGTAACAAATGCCCTGCGCAGCAGCGATGGGATTATAAGAACTATGCCTCCGTTTTTTATCTACAAAAACAATTATTATCCACAGCTTACCTTTAAAGCCGCAGCAGATTATTTGAACCAAAAAGAGACAAATAATTTTACGATAAACAAAAACAACACTATAAAAATTGCTGAATCAACTTTGCCGCTTACAAAAAATGGCGATTTAATACTCAACTGGTACGGAAAAAGCGGCACACACACTGCTGTCCCTTATTACAAAGTTATTAGAGAAATTGACGGAACAAATAGTGCTCATTTTGATTTTAAAGACAAAATTGTCATAATAGGAACAACTGCGACCAGCATGCACGATACAAAAAGTGTTCCTGTACAGAACGAAGTTTATTCCGGAGTAGAAGTTCACGCAACATTATTCAACAACATGCTGGATAACAATTTTATTCACAAAACAGGATTGTGGACAAATATTGCAATACTTACCGTAGTTATAGCAATAGTAGGTGCAATTGCAATGCTTTCGACTTCTACAATCTTCGCATTTTTATCAACTTCATTATTTACGATAGCTTATTTGCTGATTTCATACTATGTGATGATGTTTTATAATTTATGGATTCCGATTGTACTTCCTATAATTGCAATTATTACAGCATTTACACTATCACTTTTGGCAAAATATCTTATGAAATCAAGAGATTTTGAATACCAGTATAAACTTGCGACAATCGATGGCTTGACAGAATTATACAATCACAGATATTTTCAGGACACTTTAAGAAAGCAAATTGACATTGCAAGAAGATACAATCAACCGTTTTCACTGATAATTTGCGATATTGATTTCTTTAAAAAGTTTAATGACACATACGGACACCAAGCCGGAGATGCTGTTTTGAGACAAGTTGCTCAAACATTAAAGAAAAATTCAAGAACAACTGATTATGTATGCAGATATGGAGGCGAGGAGATGAGCATAATTCTACCTAACACTAATGCTGACGAAGCAATGATGCTTGCCAACAGAATTTGTAATGCAATTTCTGAAAAACCATTCCACCTGACTCCTGTCGATACAGCTCCTGTTACAATAAGCCTTGGTGTTGCAACCTTCCCTGATAATGCTCAAACTCCTCAAGATCTTATTGAATGGGCAGATAAAGGCTTATATTACGCTAAAGAACACGGAAGAAACCAAGTAGGAAGGTATTAGGTGTTACATTTAACAGAAGAACAAAAAAACACACAAGCTGTGCTTATTGTGGGATTTTTATTCGGCATATTTTTAATTGCTGCTTTTAACCCGAGAACAGAAAGTTTTTTTTGCGATGAAAATTATAACTGCATAAATAGAAAAACTTATGTTTTTGAACTCTACAACATTATAAAAAAAAAAAAAAAAATAAAAGTTTCGCCAAACGACTACATGAGTGTTTCAACAAAAGTTTCTTCAGGCAAAAATTACTACAGGGAATATTATCACCTTACACTACATAATAACTCAAAGGATATAATTCTTTTCAGACAACCTTCGGCAAGTAAAGGACGAGATAGTGGATATGGAGACGAGAACTTGACCGCAGAAATTGTTCGATTTGATAAATATTTAATGAAGCCAAAACTTAAATATAGCACAACTCCATATGACAATGGAGGGAATTTTACCATTTGGAGCATTATTCTTAGCTTTTTTATGACTGGACTTATTATATGGAATCTATTGGATAAAAATAAAAATTAGATGGGGAAAAAAATGAATTCAAATACGGTTACGATAATTGGCGCAGGACTTGCAGGGAGTGAAGCAGCCCTACAAGTGGCAAAAAGAGGAATAAAAGTTAAACTCTATGAGATGAGACCTAATAAGATGACAGGAGCTCACGTTACTGCCGGTTGTGCAGAATTTGTATGCTCCAACAGCCTTGGCTCATCTGATATTACTAACGCAAGCGGTCTTTTAAAAAAAGAAATGGAAATTTTAGGTGGGGAACTCATTCAAATCGCTAAAGAAAATTCTGTTCCCGCAGGTAATGCGCTTGCTATAGCAAGGGAAGATTTCTCTAAAGCTGTAACAAAAAAAATAGAAGAAAACCCCAATATCGAAATTATTAGAGAAGAACTAACAGAAATTCCTGAGGGTAATGTAATTATAGCATCAGGGCCACTCACAAGCGACAAATTCGCTGATTCTATAAAAAGTTTTACCCAGACAGAACATTTGCACTTTTTTGATGCAATTGCACCGATAGTTGAAGTAGACAGCATAAATTTTAATAAAGCTTTTTGGGGTTCAAGATATGATAAGGGTGAAGCTTCTTACATAAACTGCCCGATGAATAGAGAAGAATATTTAAACTTCTATAATATCTTAATCCATGCACCCAAAATAGAATTACATGAAGCCGACAAAAATGCCAAATTCTTTGAATCCTGCCTTCCTGTTGAAGTATTGGCATCAAGAGGAGAAGACACCTTGAGATTTGGACCGATGAAACCTGTCGGTCTTATCGATAAACGAACCGGAACGGAAAACTATGCGGTAGTACAGCTTAGACAAGATAATTCCGCAAAAACTCTGTTTAACCTTGTCGGTTTCCAAACGAATTTAAAATGGGGTGCACAAAAAGAATTGGTTCACTCAATCCCCGGACTTGAAAATGCAAATATCGTAAGATACGGTGTAATGCACAGAAATACTTTTATAAACAGCTCGGTTGTCCTTAATCCTACATTTGAAACAAAAAAGAGAAAAGGGTTATTTTTTGCTGGGCAAATTACAGGTACTGAAGGTTATACAGAATCAATTGCGGGCGGACTGCTGGCAGGGATTAATATATCAAGAAGAATTCAAGAGCTTGAACCTATAGTTTTTCCAAAAGAAACTATGTTAGGCGCAATTGCAAACTACATAACAGATAAGGCACACTTAGAACATATAAGCAAGCGCGACGGCTCACTCAGATACTTACCGCCTCAACCAATAAATTCGAATTGGGCAATTGTTGCGCCTATAGATTTACCCAAAAATGTAAGAAAAAATAAAAAGTTAAAAACCGAAATACTTGCAAAAAGAGCTATTGAAGGGATTAAACAAGTCGCGGAAAATATTTAACTATTTTACTCTTGAAAATACTTCCACATCAATATTATCAAAAGTGTTTTCAAAAAAGTACGCAGCAGATGCTACCATAGAAGCATTATCGGTGCAATATTTCATTTGAGGTGCATAAACTTTGTACCCAAAATCTCCTAAAGAGAATATTTTTTTTCTTATTTCAGAATTTGCAGCAACACCGCCCGCTAAAACAACTTGGCTATATGCTGTTTCTTCAAGTGCGTGTTTTACTTTTTTATATAACGTAGAAGAAACTGTTTCCTGAAAGCTTGCGCAAATATCTTTTAAAGGAAGTTCTTTTCCGTCAAATGATTTTACCAGTCTTAAGGCTGCTGTTTTAAGACCTGAAAAGCTGAAATCATACTCTCCGACTTTTGCTTCAGGGAGTTTAAACGCAAAAGGATTACCTTCTTGCGCCAGTTTGTCAAGTTTTGGTCCGCCAGGATATGGAAGTCCTATAAGACGAGCTACTTTGTCATAAGCCTCACCGACAGCATCATCAATAGTTTCTCCTATTATCTGCATATCAGAATAAGAATTTACTTTAATAATTTGTGTATGACCACCGCTTACAAGCAGTGCTACAAAAGGAGGTTCTAAGTCAGTATCAATAAAATTAGCGGCAAGATGAGCATTTAGGTGATTAATTCCTATAAACGGTTTATCATAAGCCAATGCCAAGGTTTTTGCAGCATTCATACCGACTAAAAGACAACCGACAAGCCCAGGGCCTACTGTTCCTGCGTAAGCAGTTATTTTATCTCCACTTACGCCCGCTTGTTTATAAGCTTCATCTATAACAACATTGATAGCTTCGAGATGTTCCCTCGCAGCTATTTCAGGAATCACGCCCCCGTATTCTTCGTGAATTTTTATCTGGGAAGCGACAACATTTGCTAAAACTTCTCGACCTCCTCTTACGATTGCACAGGCAGTTTCATCGCAGCTTGATTCAATCGCCATAATAAGCGAATTATTATCAATTGTAACGGGTCTATTTGAGAATAATGTATTTTTAATCTTGTTCATACTAATATCATAGTATAAAATAAAAAAAAGGAGTTGTGTATGCAAGTGCACCCAATTAGCAATATTGATTCAAACAATTGTTTTAAAGCTAAATTTGTAAATGATAAAAACGGTTTTTTCACAGAACTGTGGAACTCAACACTTAAGACACGTTCATTAAGCAGTATTATAGATGAATTTAGTTCCAAAAATAAAGATCAAACAATAGAAATTATTAACGTTGAACGCATAAACCAGTATAATCCGGTAAATAAACTTTACACATTATTTAATCATACGACTGGAAACACGTGTAAAGTAACAAACGACGACAGTTCAGTTAGAAGTTTTGGCAATGTACTAAGGAATCTGTTAAAAGAAAAAGATTTCTTTGATAAAAACAGTGATTCTGCGAAAATGTATCAAAAAATCACCAAGATATAAAAAGGTATTACATAATAAATGGTAAAATTCTTAGATAAAGCAAAAATACGAGTAATCTCCGGTCATGGCGGAAACGGCATGGTAGCTTGGAGGCGCGAAAAATACGTTGATAAAGGCGGTCCGGCAGGTGGCGATGGGGGCAGAGGCGGAGACATATATTTCGTTGCAGATGAAAATATGTCTACACTTTTAGACTTTAAGATAAAGTCGG